>JANNRW010000316.1:0-1890 GCA_031401815.1 Geobacteraceae bacterium
CTACCAATCACCTGGATCTGTTCAGCAAGGAGGTGCTGCTGGATGCCCTGCGCACCTTCGAAGGCACGGTGGTGTTCGTCTCCCATGACCGTTATTTTGTGAACGGTCTTGCTACGCGGATCATCGAGGTGGAAGGCGGTGGCCTGGAGAATTATTACGGCGATTACGAGTATTACCTCGCCAAAAAAGAGGGTCAGGCCGCAGGGCCGGCTGTCCAGCCCGGCAGCGCAAACAATGAATTGCTCAGTTCAGCTGCTCCGGCTACGATCCCCGAACAACCCAAGGAAGAGCGCAAACGAGGTCGTGAGGAAGAAAAACAGCGCAAGCGCGAGGACGACAAACTTAAGAAACGGCTGACGGAGATCGAACGGGAGATTGCCGCCACGGAGTCCGAAGTTTCCCGTCTGGAAGCGGAGATGGGCCAACCCGGTTTCTTCGATGATCTGGAGCGGGGCAAGGCCGGCGGTGAGCGCCATGCCGAGCTGAACGCCCGCTTGGAAGGGTTGTATGGCGAGTGGGAAGGGTTGTCGGGGTGAGTGAGTTTATGGCTATCTATTCGTTGATATCCCCGTTAGATCATATCAGGGTGGCGTTAAGGTGATACTCAATGCATTCGAAGTTGTTCCATTGATTGTGGCTGTGACGGATATAACGGTGGGGCTGGTAAAGACAGGCAGTCTTAGAATACTATGAAATGTGGTAAAAGCTTGCCCAGCGGTATTTGTCATTTTTTGAATTAAGGACATATATGGTCCCGGTGGGATATTAAGATGATACACCTGCCCTGCTAGTGGGTTGGCGGCCGAATCAGTAGCAGTAATTGTAAAATAAATTTGGTCGGTGCCATCAATTATCAATGTTGTTTTGTCAGACGTAAGGGTTACCAGGGCTGGAGCAACCTGCGGAGGGGCTGAATAAGTGGCCGTTACCACGTTTGAAGTTAGCCCTCCACTGGTTGCAGTCACATTTATAACTTTATCATCCAGTGTGGTTGTTGGGTAAGTCAAATGAATCACGGCTATGCCATTCCCATCGGTATATCTGGGCGATATTATATAAGGACCGGTTCCCGGTGGGAATGTGAAGTCAATAATTTGATGTGATATGGGATTGTCATTAGTATCTTTAACTGTTGCTGTAAAGGTTATCGCGTCTCTACCATCTGCTATGGCTTGCAGCTTATCTGAGACAAGTGTTACAGACGATGTGACAGGCGCCGGTTTTGGATTGATTGTGATTGTTACAGGGCTCGACGTCACTCCTAAGCATGTTGCAGTGATGTCTGCCTGAGTTATTGCAGATGGAATTCCGAGTGGTAATAGTAAGGATGGCCGCAAAAAAAAATGAAACTGGCCGTTTTCATCAGTAAAGTGGACGGGTGAAATTACTTTTTTAAACGGCGGCGACAAAGCAAAAGAAACTACCTGATATGCCAGAGGGGCACCGCTAGCATCCTTGACTGTCGCGGTCAGCGCTACTCCGTCTGACCCATCAGCTATAACCTGAGTTTTATCAGCCACAAGCGTAACGGAAGTATTATTTGCGGCCTGTGTTGAAGTGCTACCATCCCCTCCACAGGAGGAAATGCTAAGCAATAAAAATATTGCAACAAAGCAGCAGAAAATATTCTTCATCAATTAATATCCAATCTCGCAAGTTTGCTTAATAAATATCAATGAAATATAGCATGCTTCCAATAACAGTCAACCATCAATCCAATAGATCGTAGATTGCATTAATGTTGGATAGATTCGGGCTGGTAGGTGATGCTGCATCACGTCTAGCCCCAAGGTATACAGTTACACATCAATACAAAAATCCGAACAGCCATAGTGGTATCTTGTTCTTGAACCCCACCTCAATATCATCCGCTACGACAAAGGCTTCTGG
>JANNRW010000317.1:0-22156 GCA_031401815.1 Geobacteraceae bacterium
CCGGTATAGGGATAAAGCTGTTTCAGTTCAGCAAGAGCAGAAGTAAAACCGTCATCAATATCACGCATCAGCCTGGCAGATGCCCTTATATCACCTTTCAGAATCCTGTCAGCAAGCCCCATGGAAACCTCTTGCATCAACAGCTGCCGACATTCGCCTTAACCCAGGCAACAATATCTTCCGTAGAGGTGCCAGGGGTGAAGACCTCTTTTAGGCCAGCTTTTTTGAGCCCCGGGATATCATCTTCAGGTATTACACCACCGCAGAAAACCGTAATATCATCAGCCTTCTTCTCCCTGAGCAGGTCACAGACCCGTGGGAGGAGAGTATTATGGGCTCCAGAAAGGATAGAGAGTCCGATACAGTCAACATCCTCCTGAATTGCCGCAGAAACAATCTGCTCCGGTGTCTGGTGCAGACCGGTATAGATAACTTCAAGTCCTGCATCGCGAAACGCCCTTGCAACCACCTTTGCCCCCCTGTCATGGCCGTCAAGCCCCGGTTTTCCAACAAGAACACGCAATTTTCTCTCTGTCATAGAACTCTCCTGTATCTCGATTTCTCTAAAAGCCTTCAACCTTCAGCCTTCAGCCTTTAATTCTATTTTTCAATCCCGACCCTCGCCGGTACGCCTGCCTTATAATAATGCTTGACCTCTGTCATCTCCGTAACAAGGTCAGCAGCCTCAATTACGCTCTGATCGGCATTTCGTCCTGTAAGAACCAGCTCAACCCTCTCCGGCCTGACTCTTATCAGCTCAAGAACATTTTCGACAGCAATCAGTCCAAAAGCGACAGCACCGTTTATCTCATCAAGAATTACCAGATCATATTCACCGGAGAGCAGTTTTTCCCGAGCAAGGGTAAAAGCCCCGACAGCAAGGTCAATATCCTCCTGTGCCGGATTATCCCTGTTTACCCACCCTTCCCTGCCGCTGGTGATAATTGTCAGCTCAGGTGCCAATCTGGCAGCGGCAAGATGTTCACCATAAGGGCCACCACCTTTCATGAACTGAATCATGATGACTTTCAAGCCACGCCCGACAGCTCTTAACGCCAGGCCAAGAGCCGCCGTGGTTTTACCCTTGCAGTTCCCTGTATACACCTGGACACAGCCACGCTCCAGCTTCATTA
Organism: Geobacteraceae bacterium; assembly: GCA_031401815.1. Taxonomy (GTDB): domain Bacteria; phylum Desulfobacterota; class Desulfuromonadia; order Geobacterales; family DSM-12255; genus JANNRW01. The sequence continues at coordinate 1,134 of JANNRW010000317.1, forward strand.
CGTCCTCCGGACACAACTAACTCATCATTATATTAATTGAAGCATAATAGCAACCGCCTGAAATCGCTGTCAAGGTCAAAGCATAGCAACAGTTTCTCTTTCCCACGCTTCTGTTTTGATGTATAAAACAGTCATAATTTAAATCCGTTTCGCAGCAGGAGCATTAATGATTCATTTTTCCGGGGTTCATAAATGGTTCAATACCCTTCATGTACTTAACGACATTAATCTGCATGTCAATAGTGGCGAAGTCCTGGTAGTCTGCGGGCCATCAGGTTCAGGCAAATCCACCCTTATCCGAACCATCAACCAGCTTGAACCGATTGACAAGGGGGAGCTGATAGTTGACGGCAAGAATCTCGCTGACAAAAAGACAGACATAAACAGTCTTAGAGCCGAAATAGGCTTTGTATTCCAGCAGTTCAATCTCTACCCACACCTGTCGGTCATAAAAAACATAACCCTCGCTCCTCTCAAGATTCGCAACCTGTCAACTGCTGAAGCCGAAGAGCAGGCCATGCAGCTCCTCAACCGTGTCGGTCTGGCTGAAAAGCGCGACGCTTACCCTGCACAGCTCTCCGGTGGCCAGCAGCAGAGGGTTGCCATTGCCAGAGGTCTGGCGATGAAACCAAAGATCATGCTTTTTGATGAGCCGACATCTGCCCTTGATCCGGAGATGATCGGCGAGGTTCTGGCAGTCATGCAGGATCTTGCCAGAAGCGGCATGACCATGGTAGTCGTAACCCACGAGATGGGATTTGCCCGCGAGGTTGCGCACAGGGTTGTGTTCATGGATGCCGGAACAATCCTTGAGGAGGCGCCCCCGGAAGATTTTTTCTGCAACCCGCAACATGAGCGCGCCAAACAGTTCCTTAACCAGCTTTTGACACCAATGCATGGCGCTCTTTGCAACTGACATCTTTTCAAAGGCGATCTGCCTGTAGCTCGCCTTAACACAATAAAAGGGGGTAATACCGATGAAGAAGCTTGCCGCGTTTTTAATGTTGACGTCTCTTGTAGCAGTTGCCACCAGCAGCTTTGCTGCACCACCTGCCGACACTCTTGCCGAAGTGAAGAAGAAGGGTGTTCTGGTTGCAGGTGTCAAGGATTCTCTGTCACCCTTTGGCTACATTGATGAGAAGAGCCGCACTATCATCGGTTATGACATCGACTTTGTGGATGCCATTGCCAAGAAACTCGGCGTCAAGGTAGAACTCAAGCCTGTTACTTCTGCCACCAGGATGCCACAGCTTCAGGAAGGGAATGTTGACATTATTGCAGCTACCATGACCAAGAACCCGGAACGGGCACAGCAGATTGATTTCAGTCATACATACTTCTTCACCGGTCAGAAGTTTATTACCAGCAAGGGTAAGGTAAAGACACTGAAGGATCTTGAAGGGAAGAAAATCGGTACTACAAAAGGCTCTACTTCAGAGAAAAATGTGGCAAAAGCATTGCCGACAGCCACGGTACTTTCATTCGACGACTATCCGCAAGCCTACCTGGCACTTCAGCAGGGCAAAGTTCAAGCCGTCACCACTGATGAAGCAATTCTTGCCGGTCTGATTGCTAAAACACCGAAAAATCTGAAAGGTAAATATGAAATACCAAATATTCAGATTTCAGACGAGCCATATGGTCTCGGGATGAGAAAAGGTGACAAGAATTTTGTTGATTTCGTCAACAAGACCCTCCTTGAGATGGAAAAGAGCGGCGAAGCAAAGAAGATTTTCGACAAATGGTTTGGCCCAAAATCTGAAACACCACTGAAGCGTACATTCAAGATTGAGGCGGATAAGTAAAAATGCAGCCTGAAGGCTGAAGGCTGAAGGTTAAATCCAGGCTTTTGTCCTTTACTTCAGCCTTCTACCTTCAGCCTTCAGCCTATTGGAGTTTTTTTCGTGCTCTCCTATAAATTCGACTGGTCGGTAGTAACCAGCGGCCAATATCATGACTGGCTGGTTTCCGGCCTTAAAATGACTCTTCAGCTTTCAGTTGCAGGGATTATTCTCTCTTTCCTGCTCGGCCTGATTGTTGCTGTCATGCGAATGAGCCATCTGAAGCTGTTCCGCTGGAGCGCCTGCGTTTTTCTTGAATTCACTCGCAACACACCTCTGCTTGTCCAGATTTTTTTCTGGTATTTCGGCTCCTACAAACTCCTGCCAACAGTTGTCAATGAATGGCTGAACAGCACGAGCTTTGAATTTGCTGCCGGTCTCATGGCGCTTACTATCTATACATCAGCATTCATTGCCGAAGATATCCGCTCCGGTGTGCTCTCCATTCCGAAAGAGCAGATGGAAGCAGCCAGGAGCGCCGGGTTCTCCTATCTTCAGGCAATGCGTCATATTATTCTTCCCCAGGCCGTCCGCATAACCATTCCACCGCTTGTCAACCAGTTTCTCAATCTGGCAAAAAACTCCTCTCTTGCCATGACAATCGGTGTCATGGAGCTAACCTATCAGGCAAGACAGGTAGAGAGTTATACATTCAAGGGGTTTGAAGCTTTTACAGCAGCAACTGTTGTCTATCTTGCGCTCTCTATCATCATAACCTTCCTTGTGGACCAGTATAATGATAGGGTTCTCAAGCTCCACAAGGCGGCCTGACATGGAATTTCTCTCCAATTTCCAGGTAATCGCCACCAATTTTCACTACTTCATGGTTGGTCGCTGGCCGGAAGGGCCACTGGGCGGACTCGGACTGACCCTCTATCTTGCAGTTGCCTCCTGTATCCTCTCTTTTTTTGGCGGGCTGATACTTGGACTTCTAAGCGTATCCAGACGCAGATGGATCAGCTGGCCCAGCATGTTGATTATCAATACCATTCGCGGCGTACCTCTCCTGATGGTTATCTTCTGGATGTACTTTTTACTCCCGGCCATCTTTGGCAAAGGGTTTCCTGAGACTCAAACCGTAATTCTGGGTCTTACATTCTTCACATCAGCCTATATGTCCCAGATTGTCCGGGCAGGGATTGAAGGGATACCGCCAGGGCAGATGGAAGCAGCCATCTCCACAGGACTCAAGCATTGGCAGGCAATGCTCTACATCATTTTGCCCCAGGGACTCCGCAACATGATCCCTTCCTTTGTGAACCAGTTCGTCTCACTCATAAAGGACACTTCACTGGCATTCATCGTCGGTGTTTCCGAACTTACCCACGTAGCCACCCAGATCAATAACCGCACCATGGCTTTCCCTACAGAGATCTTCTTCTTTATTGCCGTAGTCTATTTCATCCTCTGCTTCGCCTTTACCTCACTCTCACGCAGACTGGAAGAGCACCTGTCATGGCGCAAGGCCATCTGACCATAGCGCCGAGCTGCCATGCCTGATCCTTTCATCCTGCTACTCCTTTTTGCCGCCGCATTCCTGGCCGGGCTGATTGACGCCATTGCAGGAGGGGGTGGACTCATCACCGTCCCTGCCCTCCTTGCGATCGGCCTCCCCCCACAGGTCGCTCTGGGAACCAACAAGCTACAGGCATCGTTTGGTTCCGGCAGCGCCATGCTCCACTTCATCAAAAGCGGCACAGTGAACCTGGCTGACTGCCTGAGTGGTATTCTATGGACAGGGCTGGGAGCAGGAGTCGGCGTTATCGCGATCCAGCTGCTTGACCCTGCAATTCTCAGACAGATCGTCCCCTGGCTGCTGCTGACCATTGCCCTTTACACTCTCTTCTCACCGAGGCTTGGAAGTGAGGACGTGCATGCCCGCCTCTCCCCAAAGGTCTTCTATCCGCTTTTTGGTCTCTCCATCGGCTTTTATGACGGTTTTTTTGGCCCGGGTACCGGCTCGTTCTGGGCAATGGCTTTCGTGCTCTGCCTCGGCTGCTCTCTCGTAAAAGCAACTGCTCATACCAAAGTGATGAATTTCACAAGCAATATTGTTGCACTCGGAATTTTTCTGGCTGCCGGTCAAGTCTACTTCATTGAAGGGTTGGTGATGGGTGTAGCGCAGTTTTTCGGGGCAAGGATTGGAGCAAGAATGGTAACTCTCAGAGGGGCAAAATTCATCCGGCCATTATTCATCATAATGGTACTGCTTATTACCGCCAAAATTCTTTATCAGACTTACCGGTAATCTCCCATTTTTTCATTGACCTTTCACACTGCCAATGCTATAAGAATTCTTTCGTAAACAATCAACGCATATGTTTTAACATAAATCCGGAGGTGCAGTTTGGCACATCACAAATCAGCTCTGAAGCGCATCAAGCAGAACAAGGTAAGAAATGCAAGGAACAAGCATGTTCGCACTACTCTTCGCACTTTTGTAAAACGTGTGCGTGAAGCAGTTGAAAGGAAGGATCTTAATGCAGCCAAGGAAGCACTGGCCGCAGCAATTCCTGTTATAGACAAAACCTCGACAAAAGGTGTAATTCACAAGGCTACAGCTTCACGAAGCGTTTCACGTCTGACAAAACTTGTCAACACTCTCGCCGCCTGAATTTAACATCGTCATATTCATAAAAAAAGGGTCGTTAAGACCCTTTTCTGCTTTCACCCCCGCATACGGTATAAACCAGCATCTCCAGCAGAGTTGCGGGATTTCTGCCGCTCTTCATCCCCATGTCAGCCTCGTGCAGCTCTGCAAATATTTTATAAAAATCGTCAGTTTTAAATTTTCGCGCCTGCGGTAACATCTCTTTGAGAAAATATGGGTTGATTCCACTCTTCCTGCTAACCTCGTCAGGCGCTGCACCCCCCTTCAGAAGAGCCGAAATGATGCAGAGTTTGCGAAAATGGCTCGCAAGTGCACCTATGAGCATATAGGGGGCGCCGGTGTCACGCAATACTGTCTGAAGTCGACGCATTGCCTTGCCAAGATTGCGTTCGCCTAAAGAGTTAGCGAGTTCGAATGCATTGTCAAGCTTGGTGTCGGAGACCATGGAGCGTACATCATCTATGGTAACCAGCTCTCTTTCATGCAGATAAACTGCAAGTTTGCCGATCTGCGCTACCAGTTCTCTCAAATTGTTGCCTATATAATAGATCAGCATTTCTGCTGCGGCAGGTTCGATTTTTTTGCCCGACGCCTCTATCTCCCTCTTGATAAACCACTGTAACTGCTCTTCTTTGAGCTTCTTGTACTCGACTAGATAATCGGTTTTCTTCAATTCAAGAAAGAATTTTCGACGTTGATCAATCTTTGCCGCCTGAAAAATCAGACAGCTCTCTCTGACTGGTTCCCGAAGATATGGTAACAGCATTTCCAGAGCTTCCGGGGAAAGATCTTCTGCGCGCTTGACCAGAATCACGCGTCTGCTTGAGAACATCGGCATTGTCATTGCCGTTTCAAGAACCTGCTCTATTTTCACCTCTTTGCCGTAATATTGGGAGAAATTGAAGTCCTTGAAATCGGGATCAACACTCTTCTCAAGAATCCGGGCAACTGCACGATCCACAAGATACTCTTCATCACCGAAGATAAAATAAAGGGGAGCTATCTCCCCTTTCGCAATCGATCTGTCAAGCTCTTCAGGTTTCATTCTGCTCCTGTTAAAATGCCTGATTGATATGCGCCACAATCTGCTTTGCCATATCCTGACAAACAGCCTGCAAGGCGGCTTCACGGGCATTTCGCTGAAGTGCGAGGTCTGCTCCGGCAGGGTATTCCCTGTTCATATTTTCAGTCGATTTCCAGACAATCCTGCCACTCTTTCTATCAACAAGCTGCGACTTTATGGAGAGGGAAATCCGGTAGAATTTAGCAGTATCAACAGCAGAAAATGCTCTGGCTTCAATGGTCAGCGAGTCAATCTCCCCCTCCAGGAGAAGATCAGCAACTGTAGCTGCCACCAGACCAGAACTCTCTTTTACGGTTTCAATAACAAGCGCACGACGCAATTCAGCATCAATATTTGGCTGATACGTTCTGTTGGCAAACATTGCTATGGCTACAGATCTCCCGTAAAGAGGGCGGTCATTTCTATGCGCCAATGAGTAGCCGCACCCGGATATAAGCGTCGTCAATAAGAGTATTATGAAGGATCTGGTCAGCACAGCTATACCACTATGCTCAGCAGTTTGCCCGGAACATAGATCACTTTTTTCAATACGTTCCCTTCCAGATATGGCGCGACTTTTTCATCAGTGACAGCTCTCTCTCTCACATAAATCTCTGAAGCATCTACCGGAACTGTTATCCGGCTGCGCAACTTGCCATTTACCTGAACAACAATCAGCAACTCTTCGTCAGCAGCAGCCTCTTGATCAAAAACCGGCCATCCGGCCAGTTCAACTCCATTTTCATGCCCGAGAATCTCCCAGAGCTCTTCACTGAAATGGGGTACAAAGGGGTATAGGAGGAGCAGAGCGGTTTCAAGAGACTCTTTCAGGACAGGAGCATTTTGCGGCAGGTTTTTCGGGGTAAATGCCAAAATGCCGTTAACCAGCTCCATGATGGCAGCAATTGCAGTATTAAAATGAAACCTTTCGTCGATATCAGCTGTAACCTTGCGAATGGTCTTGTGCGTAAGGCGCCTCAAAGCTCTCCCCTCTTCGGTAAGCGCTGGAATCTTGATCTCTCCGGCTGATACAATAAAAGGGATTGATTCATAAATCAGCTTCCAGAGGCGGCTTAAAAAGCGGAAACTGCCATCAACCCCCTGATCGTTCCAGTCAAGATCCTTCTCAGGTGGAGCAGCAAAAAGCGAGAAAAGACGAGCTGTATCCGCACCATATTTTTCTATCAAGGCATTCGGATCGACAACATTACCTTTCGACTTGCTCATCTTGGCACCATCTTTTATCACCATCCCCTGGGTAAGCAGATTGGTGAATGGCTCATCTACATTTACATAACCAAGATCACGCAGCACCTTGGTAAAAAATCTTGCATAGAGAAGATGCATTACAGCATGCTCAATCCCGCCGATATACTGATCCACTGACATCCAGTAATTGACCTTATCGCTGTCAAGCGGGCCACCGACATAATCCGGACAGCAGTACCGGAGGAAATACCAGGAAGACTCGACAAAAGTATCCATTGTATCTGTTTCGCGGCGCGCTGTTTTGCCGCAAAGAGGACATGAAGTATTTACAAAGGAGTCCAGCCTGGCCAGAGGGCTCCCCCCTTCGCCGGTAAACTCGACATCCAGAGGGAGTATTACGGGCAGATCCTTTGCAGGAACCGGCACGGCACCGCAACTCTCACAGTAGATAATCGGAATAGGATTACCCCAGTAGCGCTGGCGGGATATACCCCAGTCACGCAGGCGGAAGTTGACCGTCTTTTTCCCTTTCCCTTCGCCTTGAAGCCAGTCAGCCACCCTCTCCTTGCCAATGATACTGCTGATTCCGTTAAACTGACCTGAATTAACCATTATTCCTGCTTCTGTATAGGCTTCTGTCATGCTGCCAGAGTCAAGTAATACCCCTTCCGGCTGGATGACTACCTTAAGCGGCAGATCATATTTTCTGGCAAATTCGTAATCTCTTTGATCGTGTGTCGGAACAGCCATAACTGCACCTGTACCGTAATCCGGAAGAACAAAATTCGCCAGAAAGAGCGGCATCCTTTCGCCTGTTGCCGGGTTGATGCAGTACGAGCCGGTAAAAACCCCCTCTTTCTCAAGATCATCAGCGCTCCGCCTTATCTTTTCAGTACTCTTCACCCTGTCGATAAAGGCAGTTACCTCGTGAAGCCTCTCCGGAATGGTCAGAGGCAGAGCAAGCGGGTGCTCCGGTGCAAGTGACATGAAAGTGGCACCGAAAACAGTATCCTGGCGGGTAGTAAATACTTTTATCGAGCCCCCCTTTTCCAGCGGGAAATCTATTTCACAACCAAAGCTTTTCCCGATCCAGTTTCGCTGCATGACGAGTACTCTTTCTGGCCAGCCGGGAAGCTTGTCAGTATAGTCAAGGAGCTCATCCGCATATTCAGTAATGCGGAAAAACCACTGCTCCAGCTCCTTTTGCACAACACTGCTGTCGCAACGCCAACATCCACCCTCTTCAACCTGCTCATTGGCAAGAACTGTTTCACAGGAAGGGCACCAGTTAACAAAAGAGCTTTTTTTGTAGGCAAGCCCTTTTGCATACATTTCAAGAAAAATCTGCTGCTCCCAGCGATAATAGTCCAGATCGCATGTCGCAAGCTCCCTGTCCCAATCATAGGAAAGCCCCATCCGCCGAAGCTGAATGCGCATATAGTCAATGTTTTCCTTAGTCCATTTCGCAGGATGGCTCTTGTTCTGAATAGCTGCATTTTCCGCAGGCATTCCGAATGCATCCCAGCCCATGGGGTGTAAAACATTAAATCCCTGCATCCTCTTGAAGCGACCAACCACATCACCAATCGAATAATTTCTTACATGACCCATATGAATACGTCCTGACGGATAGGGGAACATCTCCAGCAGATAGTATTTCTGCCGGGATGAGTCCTCTGTCACCTTGAAGCTATTTTCAACCGCCCACTTCTTTTGCCATTTTTTTTCTATAACTTCGGGCAAATATCTCTCTTCCACTTAACAACCTCCTCTACCTCTATCTCTATCTTTATCTCAACTCTTTATTCATACTCCGCTGGCTTGTGACACCTTTCACAGCTGGCTGCATCCCTTGTTGAAAAGGCCATCTGAAAACCGTGGCAGGCGCCACAGAACTTCCCGTTGTTCATCTCGCGCATGGTTACAGGCTTTTTGTATACTGATGTCGGAACTATCTTGTAATGGCAGTCGTTGCAGCGATATCCGCGACCGACATGAACCTTGTGGCTGAAAATTACCGGTTCCAGATTCTGCTTTCCCGGGAAATCATATTTTATTGATTTAAGCAGAGGATGGCACTTCTGACAGTTGTCAGCTACCGTAAAGGCATCCTTTCCATTATGGCAAAGACCGCAAGACTTCCCCTGCTCCATCTCGTTCATTGAATAGCGACGGTTCCCTTCAGCAGGGATGAAGGTTTTGTCGTGACAGTTATTGCACCTGTAAAGTTCAGTATGGAATTTATGACTGAAAACTGCTCCGGACTCCTTGAATCTTATATCTTTTGTGGGATGACATCTGTCACAGGAACTTTTTACCGAAAAAGCTGTCTTTCCGTCATGACAGGCACCACATGAATTGCCAGCTTCCATCTGCGTCATACTGTAATGACGTGCATTTTTGCCGAGCGAAAAGATGGAGTAGTGGCACTCTGCGCATTTATATAAACCGGAATGATATTTATGACTGAACAGTGTAGGACCTGTCTCTTTCACTTCAAACCTGATCTCCTTGGTCGATTTATGACACTTTTCACAATCCCCTTTTACAGAGAATGCAAAAAAATTGTCATGGCAGGCGCCGCAGGAACGGTCTTTCTCCATTTCAGCCATCAAATAACGCCTGTTATTACTGTTCGGTGTAAAAAATGCGTTGTGACAATCACTGCAACTGTACATCTCAATATGCCTGTTATGGGGAAATCTGGCATCGAAGTTAAAGAGTACCTCCTTTACAGGATGGCATCTGCTGCAATCCTTTACTACTGAAAAGGCTGTTTTGCCATCATGGCAAGCTCCGCATGACTGCCCTTTCTCCATCTGAGCCATGCTGTAGCTCTTTCGCTGGGCTCCGGTAGTAAAGAGCTTGTTGTGGCAGTCGTCACACTTGTACATCCCCAGATGGAATGAGTGACTGAACTCAACTTTGCCAGCATTTGACAGATCATATGTTATGTTTTTGGTGCTGTTATGACATCTGTTGCAGCTGCCGGTTACGCTGAAAGCTATGCTTGAGTCGTGGCAGGCTCCGCAGGAGAGGTCTTTCTCCATCTCCCCCATGGTGTAGCGTCTGCTGCTTTTCCCTCCGGTAAAAATACCGCTGTGGCAGTCGACACATACATACATCTTTTTACTTTTGTCAGTATGAATTTTGTGGCTGAAGAGAGCAGCTCCGGCTCTGAAATTAATATCCGGAGAGCCTGAATGACACCTGTTGCAGTCGCCTCTGACAGAAAAGGCTTCTCTGCCGTTATGGCAACCTCCGCAGGATTTGCCGAACTCCATGTCACTCATCATATATCTTGCACTGTTGGTGCCGGCAATAAAAAGCTTGCTATGACAGCTGTTACAGGGATAATTCAAGCCAAGATGAAAGTTGTGGCTGAATACTGCTTCGGCATCAAAGTTGATATCCTTTACCAGATGACACTTGGTGCAACTCTCCTTGACGGAAAATGCAGTCTTGCCGTCATGACATCCACCACAGGAAAGGCCACTCTCCATCTGCGCCATGGTTACATGTGGATTACTTGAGGTCTTGAATATTTTGGTGTGGCAATCGTTGCAGCTGAAAAGGGCGAGGTGGAATTTGTGACTAAAGACAACTGTTCCGAAGTCAGGAATCTTTACCGGAATCTCTTTCGTAAGATGGCATCTGGAACATTCTGAAAGGCCGAATGCTTTAGTTTTGTTATGGCAGAGCCCGCATGACTTCCCCTGTTCCATCTCTGCCATGGTTACAGCCGGATTTTTCGCTCCAATTATAAAAACAGAATTATGACAAACGGTACAGTTGTTTCCGAGTTTCTTGAGGTGTGGTTCGTGAGGAAAAGGGACATTTCCCACTTCAGCCGTTCTGATTACGACATTCATGAACTCTCTGGCTTGCGATGGCAGGATAACGCAAAGGAGCAGGAGTACGGGCAACCAGATTCGTTTCACTAAACTCTCCATCAAAAGCAACCGTTCCTCAAACTATCTTTAACAGCTGCTTGACTACCTCTAGAATCCTGTTGGGCTGAATCGGCTTGGTTATGTAGTCATTTGCCCCGAGAGCCAATGCTCTCTGACGATCCTCCTGAGCCCCTTCGGTAGTTATAACTACAATAGGTACCCCCTTGTGGTTCATCTCTTCTCGCACAAGACTGATAAGTTTGAGCCCATCCATTACCGGCATGTTGATATCTGTAAAAATCAGATCAAACTTTTCAGCAGATATCTTCTTCAGGCCATCAACACCATCACCAGCCTCCACAATTCTGACCCCCTTGATCCGTTTGAGCGCAAAAGAGATCAGTTGTCTCATTGTGGGAGAGTCTTCAACTATAAGCATATTGTAATCTGCCATATTGCAACCCCTTATGAGTCTTTTGTGTAGTTTCTATTTGGTCAGCAAATCGAGAAAGCCCTGAATTGTAGAGAGTCTTCGCTCGGAGTCGGAATAAAGTCTGGCTCCAAAAATGGCCGTTGCAGCATGCCCGGCGAGCAGGGTAAAAAGCTCATAATCAACCTGGGCAAACTTGTTTTTCTGCATCAGCAGTTTGTATATGGCAAGCACACCGATCACGTGATCTTTGATCTTGAGGGGGACACAAACCATTGGAGAGAGAATATCCCGCTTGTAGCCCTCAATATCATCAGCAAAGTAACTTTCCCCACTCTGCAAGGCCTGGCCTATAATTCCATCTCCAAGCCTTATGGTCGGAACCTCATCGCGCTCCAACCCCTCACAGGATACGGCTCTGAGTTCGCCGGTTTTTTCATCCTGGAGCATAAGTGTGAACTCCTCGGCTCCTATCAGGTTGATGACTATCTCCATGATTATCTGGAGCACCTCCCTGAAATCAAGAGTAGAATGAAGCTGATAGCTCGCAATATAGAGATTGGCAAGGTTGTTGTTTTCTGCTTCTATTTCAATGTAACGATTGGCAAAATCCTGATTTTCCTCCTCAACCTGCTTTATCCGGTTTAGAATATCCTGCTTCTCCTGCTCAAGCTCCCTGATACGGGTCATGAGATAGATCTGCTGGTCTCCCCCCCCGGTTGAAGATTGGCCGGCAAGAGCGTTTTTCATCTCCAGCAAACGATACCTCAGCCGCTCATTCTCACGCAAGAGCTCCTGCGTGAATTCAGCCCCCTTTTTGAATGCCTGTAAAAATTCTTCCGCTTTTCCGTGATAACCTGACTCTTCTTCCATCATCTCCTCCAGTTATTCTTTTCTGAATATGTACCCGCAAAACTCCATTATCTTTCGAGCAATCTGGTCAAGTGGCGCCACAATGTCTACAGCACCGGTGGAAACTGCTTCACGGGGCATACCGTACACAACTGCAGACTCTTCAGACTCTGCAAGGACACCTCCGCCCGCATCCTTTATCCTCTTTACCCCCTGGCTTCCGTCATTACCCATACCGGTAAGTATTACTGCCATTGCACGGTTGCCGTAAACACGTGCTACTGAAACAAGCATTGCATTAACCGAAGGGACATATTTATCTTCTTTTAATGGATGTTTGAGCCTTACAATTACCTGCTCCCTGACCCTTACAGTCAGCATATTCATTCCGCCAGGTGCAATCAAAACTGTATTTGGAAGCACCACTTCGCCATCAACAGCCTCGCGTACTGCAAAAGGGAACATCCGGTTAAGCCGCTCTGCAAAAGTCCTGGTAAAACCTTTTGGCATGTGTTGTGACACCAGTACGGCAAAAGGTAGCACATCCGGAAAAAGTGAAAATATTTTCTGTAGCGCTGGTGGCCCTCCGGTTGAAGAGCCGATTGCAATCAGCTCAAACTTTTGCCTCCCCCCTTTCGGAAGTTTTGCAAGCTGCCTCCGGGAAAGATCATCGCCTTTAGCTACAGAGGCAGTCGCCGCTTTTACCTCTTTCAAGTTAAGATTGAAGACACTGGTTACTTTTTCCTGCAACTCATCACGAATTTCAAGAAGCTGGTCTGAGATAAGACGGTTCGGCTTTGAAACAAAGTCTACCGCACCAAGCTCCATTGCCTTGAAAACCCTGTCATCCTCATTCTGGGCGCTAACTACTATTACAGGCGTAGGGCATGCACTCATGATTATCCGCAAAAGAGTGAACCCATCCATACCTGGCATTTCAAGGTCGAGTGTAACAAGATCAGGCCGCAGATCCATAACTCTCCTCAGACCCTCTTCACCATTAGCGGCGTATCCTGCCACCTCCACCTCCGGAATCTCCTCCAGAAGCTTTATAATGGTTCTGCGGCTGAAAGCAGAGTCATCTATCACCAGCACCCTGACTTTTTTCATCTTGCAGCACTTTCATTTATAATCGGTTTTTCGTACACCATGTCGTTCTTGAAATGGCGCAGCTTGAATGAGGTAGAGATGTTCATCAAAGACTCTGAATGTCCTAGCAGCAAAAACCCCCCCTGATGCAACGTATTGTAGAAATGCTCAACAACCTTCTTTTTTGACGCCTGATCAAAATAGATTATTACATTTCGGCAAAAAACAATATCCATCTTGCCGAGAAAAAGAAACCTGTTTTCATCATAAAGATTCAGCCTGCTAAAGGTTACAAGTTCGCGAACATTGTCGGCGACTCTGAACCCGCCCTCCTGTGAATGGAAATAACGGGACTTGAAATGTTGCTCGGTAACCCTGAACGAAGAGTTGCCATAGATCCCTTTACGCGCCTGATGCAGAACCCGCTGACTGATATCGGTTCCAACAATCTCGATCTTCCATCCTGAGAGTTCAGGTCTCTCAAGAAGTAGCATTGCTATGGTATATGGCTCCTCACCGGTAGAACAACCTGCACTCCATATTCTGAGCGTTCTGTCGCCACGCTCGACTTTGGCGCAGACTATTTCAGGAATAATTTCGTCAGTAAACGCTTTAAGCTGAAATGCCTCGCGAAAGAAATATGTCTCGTTAGTAGTGAGGATATCCATGATATCGGACAGTTCCTGCTCCCGGTTACGATCATATCTCAGATAATAATAGTAATCATGAAATGTGGCCAGTTGATACTGAGAGAGCCTCTGGGAGAGCCGTCGTTCGAGAAGAAACCGATTATCTTCCCCAAAATACAGACCACTATAGCTATAGATAAGATCTCTTAGAACAAGAAACTCATCGCTGGTCATTTTTATGTCAGAGTCACCGAAAAAAATCATCAGAACACTTTCACCTGCTCTTTAATAAGCCCTCTGGCAACTCTCGCAACCTCTTCATCTTCATTATACTGCTCATTCTCCAGGAGACAGAGTGCCCCCTCCGGGTCAATGAGCACAACAGCCTGTAATGCAGTAATCAGTAACAAACCGGTCGCACTGCTCATCAAAGAGACGATCCTTGGAAAGGCAGCCCTGTCCCGTCTTCTGGCAAGACTGCGTAGCGCAGCCAGCCTGACACGCTCGGAAGGGTCATCAAGAGCAAGGGCAAGAGCCCCGGACTCGCCATCAAATCCCTCCCATGCCAGTGCAGATGCTGCTGCAAGCCTCACATCCGGTTCCTCGTCGGCGAGCGCCATTGAAAGCCTGCCAGCACTTTCAGGAGAGTGAAGCTCTCCCAGGGCAGTAATTGCTTCACGACGCACAAGAGGGTTTTCATCCTTGCTAAGAAGGGTAAGGTGGGACAGATCTCGCAGGGCAGCCAGAAGAGTCACTGCCTGCAAACGACTCTCAAGTCGGTCGGAATCAGAAAGCATGATTGCTGCGCCTGACACATTAACCATATCAATACCTGAAAGCCTCACCAGCGCTGCTGTAGCCCGGCGGCTCACCTCGACCTGCTGATCATCCAGAAGTTTTATCAGTTCCGGAATCAGCTCAACCTTGCCCGTCTTTCCGATCGCCTCGGCTGATAACGCCCGAACCATGGGGCAAGGGTCATCAAGCCCGGAAAGCATGACAGATGACAACTCCGGTAAATTCAGTTCACCAGAAATATGGGCAATTACGGAACGACTCTCGTCATCTGAATCAATAAAAAGCTCTGCCAGCTGCAAACCGGCAACTGCCCCCATATTTTTCAAGGCATTAAGAGCTGTCTCCCTGAAATTCTCATCCCTGTACTCCCTGATAAACACATCAACTGCCCGTATGTCTTTAACCACTCCAAGAATTGAAATCGCGGCAACCTTGACTCTTCTGTCAGGACTCTCACGCATGGACATCAGATATTCAACTGCCTCTCCTCCTGCCAGAGATCTAAGTTGAGGATCAATCAGATTCTCTATATCAGCAGCAGATGACCGGTTTCTGATTGATTCAAGAGCAACGAGCGCTGCTTCCCTGATGTTTCTGGCTCTCTCCCGTAGAGCATCAAGCAGAAGAGGCGTCGCCTCTGCATTCGCGATTACACCGAGGCATTCAAAAAGAGCTCTTTTCAGGAGAGGATCTGCTGCCATCTGTATAACCCGCCCGATAGGAACAGGTCGTCCGATTTTTACCAAAGCTTCAAGAATAGCATACCGGATCAACAGATCATCTCGTTCAAGAGCACGCAAGAGATGAGGCAAAGCTTCCTCCTCGCCTATCAGTCCCATGCTTTCGGCTGCTGCTGCTGCAACGTTAAGATCTTCATCATAAAGGACAGAAGAGAGCTCTGGAAGAACAGATGCAGAGCCAATTCCCCCCATTATGTCAACAAGGAATTTACGCACACCCGGATCATTATGCGACAGCTGTTCTACAAGTTGTGGAAGTATCCTGGCACCAATTGACTGAAGAACCTCCACAACTGAATTTCTTAATCCGGGATTACCCTGAAGAGAGAGCATTGCAACTATTTCTCTTGCAAGCTCCTCAGAACGAGAAAAAGATAAAATTATATCTACAGCCTCTTTTCTCACCCGCCAGCTCTCGTCACCCAGAGCTGTAAATGCAAGAGACTTGACCTCATGAAGCGGCAAACCACGGAGTGATCGAACAGCCAGACGCCTCTCTTCTTCGTCGACTGAAACAATCCTTGAATGAATATCTTCCCTAAGCTCCACAATTCACCTCGTATCAGGATATCCCCAGCTCTCTCTTTGTCTGTTCTATCAGCTCTGATAGAGCCTCTTCAAAATAGTCAACTTTAAACTGTACTGATTCAGGCATTCTGCTTTCATAAATCGCACGGCCATCCCTTATCTCGACAGCCAGCAGTTGCGTAACTGTGCCAGCTCTTACCCCCTCTTCAAGCTCCTGTTCACGATAGAGGGAGATATCGGAAACAATGCTTCTGGCAAGTTGCCTTGCTGCCTGAGATGCCTTGTCGCAAAGCCTCTCCGGCTCCTTGTGCTGCTGGTTCCTGAGCTCCTTTCTCGCTTGCTCCTGCTCAGCCATCTCAGCCTGGCTCAGGATTTCAGGAGATGTCGGCATCTCTAAATCACCTGTTACGGCAGGATTCTGGTCAGGCTCAACAGCTCTTGTATCTGAGGCAAGACGATATATCATGGCTGCCAGAGAGTCAGGGATATGATGTTGTTCAATATAATCATCAGCACCATAAAGAGATTGCGGGGAACGTTTGTACCTTGTCTTGTCATAAATGGAGGCAAGCAGAATGATTCTGATATTACGGGTTACCGGATTACTTCGCAAAGCTTCGCTCACCTGAAAACCATACATGGAAGGGAGCGCGACATTTAAAAGAACAACGTCAGGCATGATCTTGCAGATTAGCTCATGAGCCTTTTTGCCATCATGACAGGATATCAGGGTAAACGGCTCAGATGACAATACCTTCTGAACTGCAGCGCAAAACTCCCTGCTTTCGTGAGCAACCAGAACTGTTAACTGCCCGGATCCGGAAGCAGCTTCAGAAGCAAGCCTGAATACTGCGCTGCATTTGCTGCAACGGAGCTTGATCCCGGCACTGCTGATCTTCTTGTCATCAAACTTGAATTTTGTCTTGCAGACAGGACAACTGATAAGCATTAACTCTACTCTCCTTTACAACCGGCAACTGGCAGCTGATTAATTGATGTTCTCAAGGACTTTAACTTCTGATGAGGTGAGAAGCATGTCAATATTGAGCAACATTACAAGCATATCTCCGGAGAGACAGACTCCGATCAGAAAGTCGGCCGACATCCCTTCGGCAACTGATGGGGGAGGTTTAATATCCTTGACTGATACAGATATCACCTCGGTAACCTCATCAACAACAAGCCCGACTGATTGGCCCCCTATACGCACAATAAGCAGACGTGTAGGAGCTGACTCCCCTCTCTGCTCCATTTCGAATCGTTTACGCAGATCAACGACCGGAATGACAGTGCCTCGCAGATTTATGACCCCTTCTATAAAAGGAGGAGCCTTGGGAAGCGGAGTAAGCTTCTGTGGACGGATAATCTCCCTGATTCTCATGATATCAACAGCATAAAGATCATCCATCAAGCGAAAACAGGCCAACTGGACTTCTGTGATTTCGTTATTCATTATCTATCCTCTTCGATCCGTATCCCTGACAGGCTATCTCCTCAGACTGATCCGACAAACCTTTTTTCCCCTGACAGAAGAGCTTCGATAACCTCCATTATTCTGACCGATTTGAACGGCTTCGTCAGATAGGCATCAGCTCCGACTTCGATCCCTTTTGCCTGATCCTGGATGTTCTTCTTAGCAGTAAGCATAACCACAGGGATGGAACAGGTCGAAGGATTATCCTTGATCTGCCTGCATACTTCAAAACCGTCGAGCCCAGGCATCATTATATCAAGAAGCACCAGATCAGGTCTGTTCTCAGCAATTTCCCTGAGCGCAGTCTCTCCGTTTGTTACACCTCTCACCTGATAACCTCTTGAGGTAAGAAGAATACTCTCCAGCTTAAGCAAGCTCTCCTCATCTTCTACAATCAATATTCTGCTTTTTTTCATTTTAATAATCTCCTCTCCAACCAAATATCAAGACCAGTTTAATGGATCTCAGGGTCAAGTATGCTTTCAAGATTCAATAAAATCAGCATCCGGTTGTCTACCCGTCCCAGCCCCTTGACAAACTCGCGATCTATACCGTCAAGTACTGCAGGTGGGTCTTCTATTTCGCTACTATGGATTTTTACCACCCCTATAACCTCATCCACTAGAACACCGCAGTAACCGGCATGATTACTCAGAACTATGACTCTCTCCTTTCCGGTTCGCTCTCCAACTGCAAGAGAAAGACGCATTCTCATATCCATGACAGGAATTATTACCCCGCGCAAGGATATGACTCCGGAGATAAATCCCGGCATTCTCGGAACCTCTGTAACTTCACGCGGTTTAATAATCTCCTTGATTAACATGATACTCAAGGCATACTTCTCATCAGCAACCCTGAAGTACAGATACTCTTCTATGCCAGTTGAATAATCAGACAGTAATACTCCTGATGAAACCTCTTCACCCTCGACAACTGGCTCTCGTCCAGCCAACAGAGTCGCCAGCGGGTTAAAAAACCCCTTTACAGACCCGCTTTTCTGCGACTCCGGCGCAGACGGAACCTCGGCAACCGGCAGGCTAATATTAACACAAGACGGTTGAGATGGCTGTTCCGGAGAGGCCAAAGAGAACTCTTCGTACTGTTCAATATCAGCATTAATAAAAACATTTTCAGCTTCTGAAGGATCAAGGCATTCCTGAATCAAATCAAAATCATGGCACTCATTCAGACAGATATCAGAATGAGAAAGCTCAGAAGTAACTAAAGATGATGATTCATGCTCAAGGGATGAGATCTCTTCGACCTGAGCAACGGGGGGCGGATTATGGATTTTTTTATCTTCGCCTGCTTTTTTACGTATATCTGCTAAATTCATAATCTTTCAATCCCCTGTCAGATTAATAACTCTGATGCTATCGCATCTACGATAGAAGCATCAATCATCGCCGCATCCCTGCCATAGCCTTCAAGAATAGCATTTGTTGCAAGAAGATTGATCCGGCGAGGCACACCTTTCGAGATCTCAAATATCCTCTGCACTGCATCCGGAGTAAAAAGACCAGCTGATCCCCCGGCAACTTCAAGTCGGAAATCAAGATACTCGACAATATCATCCATCTCCAGGGGAGCAAGATGGTACTGCATTGCCACTCTCTGGCGAAGCGGCTCAAACATGGGACTTGCCAGAATTTTACGAAGTTCAGGCTGCCCCATGAGAATAACACTTAGCAGATTTCTGTCATCAAGCTGATAATTGGTCAATAGCCTTATTTCATCAAAAATCTCCCTATCCGGGATAAGTTGTGCCTCATCAATTATGACTACCGGAGTAATCCTGTTACTGTGCAGTGTAAAAAGAGCATCTGCAATCTGGTTCAAAAGATTCTCCTTGTCATCTGCAGGGGGTACTGACAACAAGGAACGGGCTATGCTCCTCAGGAACTCTATCACTGATAAACGAGGGTTTACGATGAAACAGAAACGGCAGCTCTCCCCCATGCTATCCATGAGTGCCCGTGAGATGGTAGTTTTTCCGCAACCTATCTCGCCGGTCAAAAGAGCCATCTCCCTCTCCTCTGCCACATACTGCAACCGGGCAAGCGCTTCCCGGTGCCCCTGACTCAAATACAGGAAACGAGGATCCGGAGTTTTACTGAAAGGGCGCTCCCTCAGGCTGTAGAAATCCTTGTACATGACGGTCAGCCCTGCCCCCCGCTTCGCGTAGCCTCGTTTATTATCCCTCCGACATCAAGAACAAGTATTGTTCTTTGATCTCCCAGATCTGCAGCGCCTGAGACACCCTTTAGCCCTTCAAAAACTTTACCGAGGGTCTTAATTACAATATCCTGCTGACCCAGAAGATCATCCACAACAATCCCGAGTCGCTTCTCGGCCACACCGACAACAACCACAAAAAAACTGCCTGGAGCAGTCACCTCGCTATCTAGATGGAAAAACCGGTTGAGTCGGAGAAGCGGAAGCGTACTCTCCCGAAGCTGAATAACCTCATTTCGCTCGACAGTAAGAATGTCAGACGAATTCAGCATGATAGATTCAAGCACCGAAGTAATCGGCAAGGCATAGAAGCGTCCGGCTGTAGAGATAATAAGAGCCTTTATTATAGCAAGCGTTATCGGGAGAGTTATTGTTACCCTGCTGCCGACATCAGGACTGCTTTCAATATCAACCATTCCGCTTACAGCAGCGATGTTGTTCTTGACAACGTCCATGCCGACACCACGGCCTGATATCTCACTCACTGTTTCACTTGTAGAGAAACCTGGAAGGAAGATAAGTTCAACTGCCTCCTTTTCCGAAATATTGTCTGTGATCGAAATGAGCCCCTTTTCAAGCGCTTTTAGTTTCACTTTGGCAATATCGATCCCTCTCCCGTCATCTTCTACCTCAATTACAACATGATTACCCTTCTGATAGGAAGAGAGCCTGATCAGACCTCGCTCACTCTTGTTTTTTGAGCGTCGCTCTTCCGGAGATTCAATACCGTGATCAATTGAATTCCTGATAATATGCATAAGCGGATCAGCAATATCTTCAATGATAAGCTTGTCCAGTTCGGTATCTGCTCCATAGACCTTGAGATCAATTTTTTTCCCCTGCTCCCTTGCTATTTTTCTGACGATTCTGCCCATCTTGTCGTAAAGCTGGCCAACCGGAACCATTCTGATTTCCATGACCCCTTTTTGCAGCTCATTAAGCTTTCTCTCAAGACCCTTGGATGCTTTTTGCAAATCCGAAAGCATGTTTGAATAGCCAGCCCTGCGCATCTTTTCCGAAATATCGTTAATGGTTGAATAGGAGAGTACAAGTTCACCGACAATGTTCATGAGTTCGTCAAGCTTTCCAATATCTACCCGAACCGTTCTGCTCATGCTCTTTGCGGTAATAGCTGTTTCTGAAACTCCTTGAGATGAAGCCGCTTCTACGTCAGTTGTTCCGCTGGATCTGGTATCTGAAATCCGTGCAACCGGAACAGCTCCCGAAGGAGAAACTTCAGAAGTTCCAGGAGTTTTGCTTGTACCAATTTTTTTTACAGTTGCATTGGAATCTGAAACAATAAGAGAAATATCTGCCAGCTCTTTGGAAGAGCCGAAAAGGATCTCAAAGTCAATTGATGCCTCAATATTGGAGCCAACACTGGGTAATGTGCTTATTACTTCGCCGTTTTTCTTCAGGGCGTCAGTCAGCTCTGCAAGATCCTGATCAAAAGTTGCAAGAGAAAATGATGCGAGCACAGAATAGATATTACGCCCCTTCTTGATATTTTCCAGAAGACGATGCTCTTCATATTCGGTCAATGCATTCAATATTGAAGAAGGAAGACCAAGAGAAGCCAGCAGGGATGGAGTATCAGCCTCTGCCTGACCTACAACGCAGCTGCCAAT
>JANNRW010000318.1:0-1595 GCA_031401815.1 Geobacteraceae bacterium
TATTCAGCGCTTCAAGCCGCCGTTGGTGCGGTTAATCTCTCGAACCAGTTCATCTGCCGCCAGTTCAAAGTCCTCAAGGGACAATGTCAGATCTTCTTTCCAGTTGCGCACCTTGTAGTAGAGTTTGTCATAGTAGTTGACAATAAGCCCGGTCATGAACGGCTCCATCTCCCACTTTTGAAGGTGATCCAGGATTTCAGAAAATTTATCTCCGCCAAGCTTCTTTTTTATTTTGAGAAGCGATTCAAGGAGACCCTGTTCATACTTCTTCAGGCCATACTCATCGGTCAGCCGCCTGACCCTTGTTTCGAGTGATGCGCTGCACCAGATCTTGATACTGCCACCCATTACGTCATAAAGATTCCCCGGCAGAGTCATCTTTCCTATCCTTCTGCTTTCACCTTCAAGGTATACCGGCCTCCCCTCCGGAAGTTTTCTGAAACAGTCCCATAAAAGAGTTTCAAAACGCTTCTGGGTAAGATGTTCCTGTGTCAGTCCCAGGGAGCCAAAAGCTGACCCCCGGTGACAGGCGATACCCTCCAGGTCAACTGTAGCTTCACCGCGCATGGCAAGGAGCCCCAGAAGCGTTGTCTTGCCGATCCCGGTCATGCCGTGCAGTACTACCAGTGGAGCAGCCGGTTTGAAATCTTCAAAATAAACAGTCACCTGCTGACGAAAAGCCCTGTAACCGCCAGTTAACTGCTTTACCGGATAACCGGTCAGATCCAGTATGGAGGCTACGGTTTTGCTTCGTAAACCACCACGCCAGCAGTAGACCAGAATCGGCCTCCCCTGAGAGGCAGAGGCAATCTCCTCAATGATAGCGGGAAAGCGTCCTGCTGTAAGCTCAAGCCCCCTGATCCGGGCAGGATGGGATCCTTGCTGTTTGTAAAGAGTTCCGATCTCGACCCGCTCTTCATTGGTCAATAACGGAACATTAATTGCCCCCGGCAGATGATCTTCGGCAAACTCCAGCGGAGTGCGTGCATCGATCAGGCAGTGGGTGTCAAGCAGGGATGGGTGAAAGCTGATGGTTTCAGGCACAACAGATCTCCTTGTTCCGGATTATCCTGCTATTTGCATCGATCAGCAATATTAATCAGGATTGAATTTCACGCTGTTTCCGTGGCTTCACCCTCTCCAGCAACCTGTCCATGTAATAGTAAACCACTGGAGTGATATAGAGTGTCAAGAGCTGCGAAGTCAGAAGTCCGCCTACTACGGCAAGGCCGAGGGGTTGTCGCGACTCTCCGCCTGCGCCAAAGCCGATTGCAATTGGAAGGGTTCCAATCAGGGCTGCCATGGTGGTCATCATTATCGGGCGGAAACGGACGATAGCCCCTTCATAGATGGCGTCCAGGGGGCTCTTGCCGCTCTCCCGTTCTGCTTCCAGGGCAAAGTCGATCATCATGATGGCGTTCTTCTTGACAATTCCGATAAGCATGATGATGCCGATGAGGTGGCCGGGCTTAGTGAGACAGCCTGAAGGGTGAAATAAGCAATGCCCCTTGGTTGTTGTGGTTTTCTGGTTTCAGGCTACCAGTTTCAGTTTTTCAAGTCCTTGGAAATAAGCCTCATCCGGTGTCAGTTTGTCA
>JANNRW010000319.1:0-5824 GCA_031401815.1 Geobacteraceae bacterium
GGGCACCTTTGAACATTGACGTTAAAAGGGCGATTATCGGCGCAGATTCCCCGGCGATCCTGCTGATTGCCATGCAGGTGCTTACCCCCCCCATTACCGGCATGATCAGATCGCAGATTACGACCTCCGGTTTTCTGTCCAGATAAGTTTTAACCCCTTCACTGCCGTCTGCGGCAGTGAAAACCATAAAACCGCTTCCTGTAAAGGCATCGGACAGGATTTTCAGAAAAAAAGCATCATCGTCAATAAGGAGAACTGATACTGGTGGTGCAGACATGAAGCCCTCTTGGTAAAGGTGGAGGTACAGTAAAAGATAATATCCAAATTATCCGGAAATTGAAAGAGGCGTTTCAGGCAGAAGATCATTACTGTTGATTCAAGTGTAGAGGAGAATCAACCGGCAGACGTATCAGGAAGGAGGTGCCGCTTGCATCACTTTTGGGGATTTCAATTTTTCCGCCATAGTTTTTAACAATTCTCAGTACAACCGGAAGCCCCATACCGGTTCCCATGCTTTTTGTGGTAAAGAAGGGATCGAAAACGTTCAGCAGGTTTTCCTTTGGTATGCCGCCGCCTGTATCGCTTATCCTTATTGTCAGATAAGGCTCCTGATGATCCAGGACAACATGAAGTTTCCCCCCGTCAGACATTTCGTGGATCGCATTCAGAAACAGATTTGTGAATATCTGTTCAATTTCAGCAGGGTCAGCCTTTAATCGAGGAGGGGTTGTTACAAGGTCAAAAATAACCTCTATCCGATGGATTGTGGTTTGTGGTCTGAATCGCTCAAGAGTGCTTCGAATCAGTTCATCGATCTGGATATCTGTCAATTGATACTGAGGCCTTTTTGCAGTGTCGAGGAGGCTGCGAAGAGTGGTGTCAACACGGTCGACTTCTTTGAGTATCTTTTCGACATATTGAAGCTTTTCCGGATCATTCAAGCCATCCTTTATGAGTTGGGTAAAAAGAGCGATGGAATTAAGCGGGTTGCGTATTTCATGCGCCATCCCTGCGGCAAGATACCCGAGCGTGGCCAGCTTCTGTGACTGCACAACTTCTGCATGCGCCTTGTGCAAGGCTTCGGACTCAATCTGTATCATCTCTTCAAGGCGAAGATTCCATGCTTTTATCTCCTGCATGAGCTTCTCCCGCTCTGCAATCAGCTCCCTGTTCCTGATCTCAACACCTCTGATCCTGAGTACATTTTCAATTCTCTCAATCAGGTTCTGATTGTTGAACGGTTTCAAGAGGTAATCCGATGCACCGGCCTTCATCAGCTCGACAGCAATCTCCTCGCTCCCCTTGCCGGTGAACATTATGACATATGTGTCCGGATGCTCGGCTTTGATATGCTTCAGCACAGCCAGTCCGTCCATCTGTGGCATCATGTAGTCGAGGAGCACAAGTGATGGGGAGTGTTCCGTGACAATTGCAAGAGCAGTCGTGGGGTCACTTGCCTTTAGCACTGGATAGCCGCGACTTCCCAAAATGATGGATACAAGATCAAGGATACTTGTTTCATCATCTACAACCAGGATCGTCGATTTTTTCAGACTCTTGAAAGTGGACATTTGTGCCTTTTATGTAAAGAGGGCGGCATATTAACGCCGCCCCCCGGAAGATATGTAATTGCTGGATGTCGCAGCCGCCTTATGAAAGACGTACTGTCATTACCGGGCAGGATGCTGCTCTTACAACCCGCTCTGCCGTGCTGCCGAAGAGCATATGATCAAGCCCCTTGCGACCGTGTGTCCCCATGACGATGAGATCTGCTCCGGTTTCGACCGATTTTTTCACAATCTCTTCAAACGGTATACCGGAGAGCACGTATTTTTCATAATTGCTGAAACCGGACAGCTTTTCAGAGCAGAAACGTTCCATCATCTTTTCAGCGCTCTCCGCGATCTCTTTTTCAAGATTTTCAAAAGAGATATGAGGGACATAGAAGCCTCGAAGGTCTACAGGTTCATTAATTACATGAACAATAACAAGTTTTGCCGAAAATTTTTGTGCCAGAGAGTATGCATAATCAAATGCATATTCCGAGCTGCCAGAAAAATCGCTGGCAAAGAGAATCGTGGTGAACTGTTTCATGGAAATCACTCCTACAGTCAACTGTTGGTGTCACGGAACATTTTCTTGATAATTGATTTGAGCTCTTCTACCTTGACTGGCTTGTTGATGTATTCAAACGCACCGAGATTGATAGCCTCAATGTATGACTCTATCCTTCCGTAAGCAGTTATCATGATTACATTGCTTCCGGGAAAACATGCGTTGACTTCTCTCAAGAAAGAGATCCCGTCCATCTGCGGCATGTTAATGTCTGTAATTATAAGATCCGCGTCCTGTTCTTGCAGGAAGTTCAGAGCATCATATCCGTTTGATACAGTGTCAACCATATAGCCCTCATTTGCAAGAATTCGCGAGAGAGCAAAACGGGCGTCATCTTCATCGTCAACCAGAAGTATGCGTTTGGGGTGTCTGGACAAGCAAGGCTCCATGCTGATAGTATGGACTAACTCTAGCATGAAGCTTTACCCTGTCAATCAGTCCGAACATTTATTTTTTGCCGACAGCCGCTATCTTCCTGCGGAGTTTGACAGCTGTAAGGATGAGATTTGCAATTATAGATACGTAATATAGCGCGCTGCTACCTGCATATTATCAAGCTCTTTTTTTAAGTTATCGGACTGAGTCTGCCTTTATTCTCAGCTGAGCTGCTTTGCCTGCTGCGCCAAAGGCTTTCATCCGGACTCCGTTTAGTTCACCCTCAACAGATCCTGCATTGTCGAGCTCCAGCAGAAACATGGTTTCAGCTTTCCATTCAATAATATCACCGATTTCCAGATTGTATTCCTGAGAGACAGCAGTATCAATTGTAATATGAATTCTGCCATTCTGAACAGCCTTAAGCCGCAAGACTATGCCGGAGACAGAAGGGGGCTGAGTGATGGAGACCGGAGCTGCTGCGGTTACAGGGTCAGTCCTGATGTCTGGAATTGCCTGTGTAGGCTGAGCAGCAGGCGCAGGATATGTTGTTGTGGTCAAAGAAGAGGCAGGGGAGGGGTCAACTTGTCCGGAAAGCCTCACTTCACGATGCTTTTGAGTGGGAAGGGCTATAAAAAGAGAGAGTGTAAGCAGAAGGAAAATCGGAATGCCCCATTTCCGTAATCTGCGAGTTACGGCAGACTTGCAAGCCTTTGAGCCTGTAGTCATGCTTATGTTCATGCATTCAGAATCTTCAACCGTTTGACTGTAATTGCTGTTCAATCTAAGAAATGCTTCTTCAGCGGAGAGTTCGAGATGTTTTGTATAAAGACGGATAAAACCCTTTACATACGCCTGACTGGGGAGCATGTCCAGCCTGTCTGCTTCAATAGCCAGAAGATAGTTTTTGCCAATACGGGTTATTTCAGAGACATTTTCCAGGGTTTCTTCCCGGTTCTCTCTTGCATCTTTTAACCATCTGCCCAAAGAGGAGGATTTTTCGTTGTCAGCTACTGTTCCAGACACTATTTCCTCACTTGAGCAGGTTGAGATATTCACGGGAAAGCTGTCCTATCTCTGAGTCAGGAGCAATTCTGATTACCTCCTGAAATGATTTTGAAGCTGCTCTTTTTTCTCCCTGCTTCATATGGGCAAGAGCAAGGCTGTAATGAGCCTGGGCGTAATCAGCGTAAATATCTATTGCTCTTTTGTACTCTGCAACAGCCAGATTCATTTTATCCATTGCATAATAAATTTTACCGAGGTTGTAACGTATCCTCGGGTCAGCAGGATAATGCATTACCATCGGTCTCAGTGTGGCGAGCGAGCTATTGAAGTCACCTTTGCCATAAAGGGCAAGAGCCATATTAATACCTGCTGCTGACTGGTTCTGATAGAAGATGTCTTCTGTCACCAGTTTTAGTTGATAGATTGCTTCATCCCATTTTTTCATCTCCAGATAGGTGACAGCGAGATTGTTGCGGGCATCAGAGTAGCCGGGCTTCAGGGCAATTGCGCGCAGATATTTCTTCTCGGAAATGTCAAGCTTGTTCTTCCTGTAATACACCTGCCCAAGGTTGTTCTGAAGATCCGGATTGTCCGGATCTATCTTTTCTGCTGCGGTAAATTCGACAAGGGCACCGGTAATATTGCCTTCGCCAAGAAATGAAAGTCCCATTTGAAAATGATAGGTGGCCTGATTTCTGGAAGCCAGATTCAGGGCGCAGCCAATCAACAGAGTAAAGATCGAACAGAGCAGTAATATTTGGGCAGTTCGTTTTAGCACCTTGTCACCTTTCAGGATAACGTTCAAACGTTACTTTCCTGCTTTGTAACGGATAAGTAACAGAATATCGATATGTTGTCAATCAGTGCGCCTGCTTCAAACGTGTTTTGCTTGATGAAGGGAGAAGTTTATCCTAGTATGGGCATCGAACAGAGGGGAAACAGGTCATTATGGTAAAAATGGATATAAAGAATTTCAATCACCAGGAGCTGGAAACCTTTCTTGCCGGCAAGGGGAAAGAGCGTTTTCGCGCCACGCAGATATTCAAATGGCTTTATCAGAAAGATGCATGTTCTTTTACAGAGATGACCAACCTGTCCGGAGATTTTCGGCAGGAGCTTGAAGAGACAGCCTTCATAAGCAATCTTTTGCCAACAACAGTTGAAGAGGGGGATGACGGAACCCGCAAATACCTTTTTACCCTTGATGATGGCGAAGCTGTTGAATCAGTACTGATTCCTGATGAAGGGAGGAACACACTCTGCATCTCCACCCAGGTCGGCTGCGCCATGGCCTGTGAATTTTGCCTAACCGGAACATTCAGGCTTGCGCGTAATCTCACAACGCCGGAGATAGTCAACCAGGTCTGTGCAGTAAGGCGGGAGTTTGATATACGAAATATCGTATTCATGGGGATGGGTGAGCCGCTGCATAATCTGGACAATGTGGTACGGGCAGTTCATATACTTCAGGATGGGAACGGAATGCAGTTTTCAAACCGGCGGGTAACGGTCTCAACCTGCGGGCTGGTTCCGGAGATGGCGGCGCTTGGCAGGCAGGTTACAGTAAATCTGGCGGTTTCTCTTAATGCAACGACTGACGAGCTGCGCGACAAGATCATGCCGGTTAACCGAAAATATCCGCTAAAAGTGCTGTTGCAGGCGTGCAGGGATTTCCCTCTCCCTTCCCGGCGTAAAATTACCATTGAATACGTTATGCTTGGCGGAGTAAACGATTCGCTGGAGGATGCAAAACGATTGTTGCGCCTTACCAGCGATATTCCGAACAAGGTAAATCTGATCCCTTTCAATGAACATGAAGGGTGCAGCTATAAAGCGCCTACCCGTGCCGCGATTGATGCATTTCACAAATATCTGATCGACCGAAACGTAACTGTCATAACCAGAGATAGTCGTGGCGGAGATATTTCTGCTGCTTGCGGCCAGTTGAAAGGGAGGCTGGAGAGGTTGTAGGGTGAAGGGAGCCGGGATCTGTAGTTATGCAATAATGATACATTCGCAAAGTCTCAAAAAAAGTCCCCTCCCCCCTGGCGGGGGAGGGTTAGGGTGGGGGGGAGGTGCCATGATGTCAGCAGGCTGCAACTTCACCCACCCCCTTACCCCCTCCCGTCAAGGGAGGGGGAAAAGACTTTTGCGAGACCATCAATAATTAAAGGAGAAAACAGAGATGGCTGAGCAGACTATAGGGGTGATAGGCGGGAGCGGGCTTTACGAAATGGAGGGATTGGAGCAGGTTGAAGAGGTGAAGATAGAGACCCCTTTTGGCGATCCTTCAGACGGGTATGTTACCGGGTTGCTTCATGGGGTT
>JANNRW010000320.1:0-2803 GCA_031401815.1 Geobacteraceae bacterium
TTGGCAGGGGTCATCTGTTTTTACCTCATTGTCGATGGTGTGTCTGAAACGAATCGTAACAGAAACTGCATGTTTTTCCAATTATTATGGCGAAGTTGTACTTCTGAAGCAAAAGGTGTGACATGGGACACGAGGAAAAAAAGAGTGAGCATGCAGGTGCCAGGAAAGGCTGCGGCGCATACTGGGGCAGAAAAGTTGTTGCCAAGAAGGAATCAAACCGGAAAAGACGTAAAGACGACAAGGTTTCGATAGTGGAAAAATCGAGTGATAAAGATGAGGCCAACCCATGACCGAACCGATTTTGCCGCCATTTAAGCCTCTCTCAGTCAAGGATCGTATCGTCGTTGTCGATGTGGAGACAACCGGGCTGTCTGTCCGTCATGGCGGGCGGGTGATCGAAGTCGGGGCTGTTGCCATTGAGAATGGCAGGATTGTTGCCGAACTGGGCACCCTCATCAACAGCGGCGCTGCGATCAGTTATGGCGCTTATCGGGTGCATGGCATTTCAGAAGAAATGCTCGTGGGAAAGCCGGCTCCGGAAGAGGTTTGGAGCAGTTTCCGGGAGTTTGTCGGCTCAGCAGACCTCATCGCTCACAACTCCCCCTTTGACAGCGCTTTTGTCCGGCATGAACTGGCGCTACTCGGGCATGAGTTTACCAATCAGTGGCACTGCACCGTACGGCTTGCACGCAAGCGGCTGCCAAATCTGTTCAATCATAAGCTTGATACGGTTTATCGCTCCCTTTGCGGTGATCTGCCCTTTGGCACCCAACGTCACCGCGCGCTGGACGATGCCCGGATTACAGCGAAAATCTGGCTGGAATTGACGATCCGAACGTAAGGGCGCTGCTTGCAGCCCGGTTTTGGCCTCCCCCTTTGATAAAGGGGGACTGAGGGGGATTTGATGGCGGGGTATTTTCGGTATTGGGGGGGAAGGAAAGAGGATGTTTGTGAAATTTTAAATGGCCTGCCGAGTTTGCGACTTATTATGTCATATGCCTGTGATACGGTTGTTGTCACGATGATGCAGCTGTGATGGAGGTGGCAATGGAGAATGGCAACGGAAAGCAAGAAGAGAGTAAAGATCCGGCATACGATAAACTGGTTGGCGATATTGCCGCCGCCCTGCGCGGCGTTCAGGAGCTCTGCCGCCAGCACGGCATTTTCGATGGATTGCGGGAATTGTTCAAATGCACGCAGTGCGGCCTGATGGAGGATGTCGCCTTTGACGGCAGGTTGATGACATATCACGATATCGATAATCCGGTGGATACCGGGCTGCGCTTTCCGGAGCCGGATGATGACGGGTATAGCAGGTGTCCGGAGTGCGGTGGGGTTGTTAGGTTGGAGGAGGGGGAAGATGGAGTTTGCTGATTTTCAGACAGGTCTGGAATTCCGGAGCGCAACCGGTAGATGGCGCTGCACGGATATGGGGACGCGGGTGATTGTCGCCATCAAGCTGGAAGGCGATCCGGCCAACTGGAACGGTCCGCCTTATTCAGTGGCGGAGACGGTTTTTGATGAGTATGATTTTGCAGGGTTGTGGGGCGAGTAAACTTTCTGATTTGTGAGGTGCGTATGAAAACGGAGTTACTGTCGGGAAAATCTAATAAGGTTGTTCTCTACACCACTGCCGACGGCAGGGTGACGGTGGATGTCTTCTTTGCTGATGACAACTTCTGGCTTACCCAAAAATCCTTGTCTGAGCTGTTTGGGGTCAATATCCCATCCGTTTCCAGGCATTTGAAAAACATCTACACCAGCGGTGAACTGATCCGTGAAGCAACTGTTTCAAAAATTGAAACAGTTCAAACTGAAGGCGGACGGCAGATTGCGCGGGATGTGGAGTTTTTCAACCTGGATGCCGTGATAGCAGTCGGGTACCGGGTGAATTCTCTCAAGGCTACCCATTTTCGTATCTGGGCGACGCAAACCCTGCGGGAGTTCATGGTCAAAGGGTTTGTGCTTAATGACGTAATGCTCAAGAACGGTCGTTCTTTTGGCCAGGATTATTTTGACGAACTTCTGGAAAGAATTCGGGAGATCAGAGCCAGTGAGCGGCGCGCCTATCAAAAAATCGCCGATGTCTTTGAGCAGTGCAGCAGTGATTACCGAGGCAATAGCGAAGAGACGCAGCTGTTTTATCAGATCGTGCAGAACCAGCTCCACTTTGCGACAACCGGAAAGACCGCTGCCGAAATTATTTTTGATCGGGCTGACAGCGACAAGCCCTGCATGGGACTGACTACCTGGAAGAATGCGCCAAAGGGGAAGATCCTGAAGAGCGATGTGGTAGTGGCCAAGAATTATCTGAACGAGCAGGAGATTTCGAAGCTGAACCGCCTGGTTGCCATGTTCATCGACTATGCCGAGATGCGAGCCTTGAACCGGCAGGTGATGACCATGAAGGAGTGGTTGAAGCAGGTGGAAAAATTCATGAACTATACAGATCAGCAGGTGCTTTCGCATGCCGGGAAGATTTCCCATGAACTGGCGACTGTCAAGGCGCACGGCGAATATGAGAAATTCCGGGTGAAGCAGGACCGGGAGTACATTTCGGAGTTTGATGAGGTGTTTGCAGGGTATTTGAAGGGTGGGGCGTAGGGGCACCCCCTTGTGGGTGCCCGCCTTTGGGGTTGCCGGTAAGAGGGGGTTTTTCTGGCGGGGTATTTTGGGTATTGGGGGAAGGTGGAGCGGGGTGGACTGAATGAATTTCTGGGCTAAAACGACAACTGACGACAAACCGGGCATATCCGTATTTGAACACATGGTTAATGTCGGTTGCGTGGCACGGTGTATTGCC
>JANNRW010000321.1:0-2287 GCA_031401815.1 Geobacteraceae bacterium
CACTAATAATGACCGCAAGAGATCACCTGTCCCTCTGGTAGCAAATAAGCCAATTGAATTTTTAGATCTTTCCCCTTCTCAGAAATCGTCTTTAGAACTTGCTTGCTTTGAATCAAAGGTTAAAGGAAAATATTTTTTCGATGAATGCATAAAAGTAAAGCTCGCTTCCTATAAATAGACTTGTATTGTTTTATTATTATGAAAAAATGTTATTGTAATAAATATTGTGTCATCACATAAAATTAAGGGAGGTATTATGAAAACACTCATTATTTTGTTAGTAATTGGTATTGCAAGTACCGCACAGGCAGATAGGCATGTTATCTCTTATGATTCACTAAAAAAAGAGTAACTATTCAGCATAATTTATTTTACGTTCTTTGAAAAAAGTTCTTGACACGGTTTTTAGGTAATTTTTTGAAAATCCGGAACACCTTGAGACCGTGTCCACATTGCACGCTGAAGGCGCTGTACAGCACCTGCTGTGATTGCAAAAGCCTTTAGCAGTGGCGACCGTGCGTAAAATAAAATATCGCCTTATATGGTCACCTGGCGCGAAAAATCTGTTCTCAAAAACCTGTGTTATAGTGCCTTATCACAAACACGGGTGTATGTATGACAGTTGAGAACGTCAACATAGAAGCGAGCATAAAATCTGCTAAAGAACTGATTGCCAAAGAGAAGAATCTTTCTCCGGCACTCAAGGTTGCTCTTGATGTCCTGCTGTTTCTTGTCACCATATTAGCAAACCGTCTGGGTCTAAATAGCAAAAACAGCAGTAAGCCGCCATCAACTGATCCCAATCGAGAAAAGAAGCTCAAAGAACCTGGTGATCGGAAACCCGGTGGTCAGCACGGTCATATTGGAACCACACTAAAGCAGGTTTCTGACCCTGATCAGATCAAGGACATCAAACTTGACAGGAGTACGTTGCCACCCGGCAGTTACAGAGTTACCGGCTACGAGACTCGTCAAGTTGTCGATATTGACATCAGCACCTTTGTTACTGAATGGCGTGCCGAGGTTATTGAACACCAAAATGGCAAGCGCTATGTTGCCCAGTTTCCCAAGGACGTAACCAGACCGGTTCAATATGGTATCGGAGTTAAGAGCAACGCCGTCTATCTGTCCCAGTATCAACTTATTCCTTACAACCGTGTCGAAGAACAGTTTCAGGATCAGATGAGTATTCCCATCAGCGCCGGCACGATCAACAATTTCAACAAGGATGCTTTTGAGCGTCTTGAAACATTTGAATCATGGCTCAAAGAGCAATTGATAGCATCAGCGCTGGTACATTGCGACGAAACCGGTATCAATATCGGCGGCAAAAGACGTTGGCTGCATAATGTTTCCAATGAATGGTTCACCTATTTCTTTCCTCACGAAGCGCGAGGATCTGAAGCGAACAACGAGATGGGGATACTGCCTGTGTATAAAGGCATTATCTGCCACGATCATTGGAAACCGTATTTCAAATATGGCGGATTACACTCACTCTGTAACGCTCATCACATTCGCGAACTGGAAAGAGCCGTAGAGCAGGATAAACAAAAATGGGCAGAGCAGATGATCCTGCTTCTCAAGGAAATCAACAAAGCGACCAACGATGCAGGAGGTTGCCTTCAAAAGGCGACATCTGAGCATTATCGGAAACGATACCGTGATTTGCTGCTTGAAGCTGAACGTGAATGCCCACCACCCGAAGAACCGGCAGCAAAGAAGAAAGGCAAGACGGCACGATCAACAGCAAGAAACCTTCTGGAACGCTTGAGAAACTTTGAAGAAGAAACATTACGATTCATGGATGATGAACTCGTACCTTTCTCAAACAACCAGGCTGAAAATGACCTGCGTATGACCAAGGTTCAACAGAAGATATCGGGATGCTTTCGAGCAATGGAAGGAGCGAAAATCTTCTGCCGAATCCGGAGCTATCTATCCACCTGTATGAAACAAGGCGTCACTGCGTCCGAAGGGTTGAGACTGCTGTTCCAGGGGAAATCCCCGGATTTTATGAATGTGAAAGAACAAGGTGCTGAATAGTTACAAATTAAGTTTTATATTGGTGATGTACGCAATTACGACAGCCTGTATTCCGCCATGAACAGTGTCGATTATGTATTCCACGCAGCAGCTCTGAAACAGGTTCCTTCCTGCGAATTCTACCCAATGGAGGCTGTCCGTACCAACGTACTCGGTACTGAGAACGTTCTCAACGCCGCTCTGGCTCGTAATGTGAAACAGGTCATCACCCTCAGCACAGACAAGGCGGTCTATCCGATCA
>JANNRW010000322.1:0-3885 GCA_031401815.1 Geobacteraceae bacterium
AATGTTTTTGAGTCATAGGCAACGCCGACATAGAGATTGTTATTGCGCGACCTTATCAAGGGATAGCTCCCATAGATGCTCGCAATCCGGGCTGTACCGTTCGCCTGCAAGCCCTCAAATTCCTTCCCCAACTGATATCCCATGATGCTGTAAGCGGCACCAACTTTAGCTTTTCTTACCTGTAACTGGTAAGAAGCGCGCAGATAGTACAGCCCGGAACCGGAAGTAAGAGCTCGCAACGAAGCTACATCGCCAAAACCGGCAGGTTCATTCAGATTAATAGTTGCGCCTATACGGTACTCACCGGTGTACCTGTTCCCTGCATTATCGGCATCGACTTCCCCTGTAACGCGCTTACCCGGAGAAATAGCAACAATCAGATCGGATGCCCCTACTGATGCGCCTGGAACAAGAGTGGATTTAATCTCCAGACCGGGAAGGTCAGTAAGCAGGAGGAGGCGGCTCTCAAGCGGAGCAATAGTAATCGTGTCCCCGCTATTCAGGTCATCAAGATAGCTATTAGCCAGCTTATCGGAAAGGTTCGTCTGATTGCGCAGCTCCACTTTGCCGTAGTGTCCTTCGATCACATTAATCGTCACTGCTCCATTCTTTATTTCCTGCTCAGGAAGATAGGCTTTAGCTACGAAATAACCATGCCGATGGTAGTAGTCGGCAATCCTGGAGGTCATGCGGCGCAGCTCGGAGAGTGTCAGTTCACCCCCCGCACCAAATCCACTGACAGAAACAAGTTTCGTTTCAGAATATACCGATTGCCCGGTCACATGCAGCGACTTGACCAGAATTTTCACACTATCCGGAACTTGCAATACTAGAGCAGATCCTTGCTCGACCTGTATTTTTGGAACCGGTTTTGGTGAAATTGGCGAAGGAGGAATCTGCTGGATCTGTCCACCTGCAGTTGGCGGGTCAGCGGCAAAGGTGCTTTGAGTCAAGGCCATTAAGAAGAGGACGACTATTTTTGCGGTTAATTTATTTATTAACATGATCCATTCTCATTTATAGATAAGACTGATGAGTTCGCAAATTCTCTAAACAAGTCCCCTCCCCCCTGGCGGGGGAGGGTTAGGGTGGGGGGGAAGGTGCCATGATATCAGTATGTTGCAACCTCACCCACCCCCTGACCCCCTCCCGTCAAGGGAGGGGGGATAAATAAAATCAAATGGTGACTTCAAACA
This sequence comes from Geobacteraceae bacterium, assembly GCA_031401815.1. Lineage (GTDB taxonomy): Bacteria > Desulfobacterota > Desulfuromonadia > Geobacterales > DSM-12255 > JANNRW01. The sequence continues at coordinate 1,197 of JANNRW010000322.1, forward strand.
ACTTTGTTGCAGGCTCACACAGTATTATTATTTCCCCAATACCTTCTTCACCTGGCCGATCTTTTCCTGAACTTTTCCGGCAATCTTTTCAACGTTCCCTTCTGCTTCCAACTTTGGGTTATCACTGAGTTTCCCGGCAACTTCCTTGATTTTTCCCTTCACTTGATGAAATGTTCCTTCAGCCTGATCCTGGGTACTTTCTTTCATGACTTTATCCTCCCGGATGCTTCCAACGTTAGTTTGCAGATAAACTGATTCGTCTCAGCTCTGCTCTTTACAGATGGCAACTAACGTGCCAGAGAAGAACGGCTTCTTCTCAGGATGTAACTGTCTGATTATAAAGCGAATAAAGGGTAGCGAGTGTTGGAGGGAACAGAAAACCGTCAATTCAATCTGTACTGTTTAGCATAACTGCCATATATGGCGGATCAAGTCGTGCAAGGAACCAATAAATTTCTCACAGAGGCACAGAGGCACGAAGGAAGTCAAAAAAAGTAAATCTTTTGTACCCCAAATGCCATAAAGCTTGGTTTTCTCCGTGTACTCTGTGCCTCCGTGAGAGCAAGTTTTTCTGTTTTACGATTAAAAGAGGAAAATGTGCAAAATTGCCGTTAACGCTTTAACCTGAGTAGTTACAAATTAATTTTAATTCCGAATCGATAATGCCACTTTTCCCCTTTCAAACACCCTCAATATATTGAGGCACTATCAAATGCTGAGGATTTATATTTCACTTTTACCTTGACCCAGTGCCATTCAACCCGCCTAATTATATGTAATTACAGGAGGTATAAGAGATTGGCTAATTTACGCGGTTTTGGCAGGGTATATGCTCCCTGCTTGTAAACAGGAGATTGCCACCATGGACAAAAAAACCGAATACATTGAAAAACTCTCTGCAGAGATAGTTGAATGGGATCTGGAAATCGAACTTCTTAAAGACAAGGCCAGGAGCGTCGCTCCCGGAATCAGGCTGGAAAGTGCGTGTGCAATCGCCACCTTGCAGTTCAGGCGGGATGAGGCAGCTATAAAACTGCAAGGTTTGGGAAACGCCAGCAATGATGAATGGGATGAGCTCAAAACAGGAGCAGAAGGGGTCCGGAGTGAAATCAGTTCAATCCTGCACGACGCAATCATGAAAATTAAATGAGCAGCTCATCTGATCGTTTCCGTTTACTCGGAATGGTAACTTTTGCAGCAGTCCTGGCCTGGTGGCTCTTAAAGCCCCCATCCAACAGCAGAAACTGGCAGCCGGATGTGGCTCTGCTCCCCTGGGCAGATGTTCAGGGGAACAGGGTAACCATTCACAACATCCGCAACTGCGACTACCAGAGCGAGACCGACTACACTGTCCGGCATTACGACAGGACTTTTGATCTGGCCGGATTGAAAAGTATCGATCTCTCACAAGTCTACTGGGGTTCCAGGTATATTGCCCACACCATGCTCAGCTTTGGCTTCGAGGGGGGGGCGTTTGTCTGCTTCTCGGTTGAAACACGCAAGGAGATCGGCGAGGGGTACTCAACCATAAAGGGGTTCTTCAGGGAGTACGAACTGATCTATGTCGTTGCAGACGAACGTGACCTGATCAGACTGCGAACCAATTTTCGGGATGAACAGGTTTATCTGTACCGGATTAATGCTTCAACAGAGTTTGTCAGGAATGTTTTTCTGGCTTACCTGCAAAAGGTAAACTCACTGAAGGATCGCCCAGAATGGTACAACGCACTCACTGGGAACTGCACGACCGGCATCCGCGCCCATACGGCACCCTATGACCCGGATTCAAGCCTTGACTGGCGGATTATCGTCAACGGCTACCTCGATAAAATGCTTTACGACAGGAAGGCGGTTGATACCAGCCTGCCATTTACGAAATTGAAGAAAAAAAGCCTCATCAATGAACAGGCAAAAAAAGCGGACAGATCACCTGATTTTTCGCAACTGATCCGCGTCGGCCTGCCCGCTATGGAGTAGAAAAGCTGTAAGGAGATAATCATGATACCCAAGAGTGCAACAAAAGACTTTCCGGTTGTCTGCGTGGGGGGGTCGGCTGGCGGCCTTGACGCCTATACCAGGTTACTACGTCATCTGCCGGTCGATATGGGGGTTGCCATCGTCATTGTCAATCACCTGAGACAAGTAGCCACCCTGCTCCACGAGATTCTTCCACATTATACAAAGATGCCGGTAGAACTGATCACCGAAAAACTGGACATAGAACCGAACCATGTATTCATCATCCCGGAAAAGCGTGATTTGCACGTTCTTGACGGAGAGTTCCGGTTGAAGCCGATATCAAAACCCAGGGGATGGCCCGACGTAATTACGGTTTTCATGCGCTCCCTGATTGATAATTGGGATGGCAAGCTGATCGCGGTCATTGTCTCCGGTTATGATGGAGATGGGGCAGATGCGCTGTGCGGAATAAAAGAAGTCGGCGGTATAACCATCGCCCAGAAGCCCGACACAGCCGGTCAGCCGGATATGCCCGAGAGCGCCATAGCAAGCGGCTGTATCGATTTCATACTCTCCCCGGAGGATATCGCCAGGGAAATTGTACGCATCGCCCGCGCTGAGCCTTAAAGTGAAAAGAACTGCAACCAGATTATAGACAGGTTTCAACCCAGCATTGTCCGGTTTGGTCTTTGCATTTAGCCTCCCCTCCCTTGACGGGAGGGGATTGAGG
>JANNRW010000323.1:0-11304 GCA_031401815.1 Geobacteraceae bacterium
TTCTCTCCCTGCAGGGCTACTGGGCCAAACAGGGGTGCGTTATCCAGCAGCCGTACGACATCGAAAAGGGTGCCGGAACCTTCAACCCTGCAACCTTTCTGCGCGTTCTTGGCCCTGAGCCCTGGAATGTTGCCTATGTTGAACCTTCACGGAGGCCAACAGATGGCCGTTATGGCGAAAACCCGAACCGTCTGCAGCACTATTACCAGTTTCAGGTGATCATGAAACCGTCACCACAGAACATCCTTGAGCTCTACCTCGACTCGCTCCGCTCGTTTGGCATCGATCCGAACAGGCATGACATCCGCTTTGTCGAGGATGACTGGGAATCACCGACGCTCGGTGCCTGGGGGCTTGGCTGGGAGGTCTGGCTGGACGGTATGGAAATTACCCAGTTCACCTACTTCCAGCAGGCCGGAGGGATTGATCTTAAGCCGGTTGCCGGAGAAATCACCTATGGCTGCGAGCGAATTGCCATGTATCTCCAAGGGGTTGACAATGTCTACGACCTTGAGTGGACTAAAGGTGTAACGTACGGTGATATCCACCATATGACCGAGGTTGAATTCTCTACCTACAACTTCGAAGAGGCGAATGTCCCGCTTCTCCTTGATTCCTTCAACAATTTCGAGAGGGAGTGCATCCGTCTGATTGAAAAGGGTCTGGTCTTTCCGGCTTATGACTTTGTCATGAAATGCTCCCACACCTTCAATCTCCTTGATGCGCGCGGTGCCATCTCGGTAACTGAGCGTGCTTCATACATAGGCAGGGTACGCAACGTCGCCCGCCTCTGCGCCGAAGGTTACGTTCGTCAGCGCGAAAGGCTTGGTTATCCGCTGCTGAAAGGGGGGGGCACGCTATGAGCAAGGAACTTTTTCTCGAAATCGGAACAGAAGAGATCCCGGCAGGTTTTCTCCCCAAAGCAATGGCTGACATAGAAGCAGTTATCCGCCGGGAACTGGAGAGTGCCCGGATTACTTTCGGCGAAGTCAAAACCCTGGCAACCCCCCGCAGAATGGCCCTCTGCGTCTCGGAGCTGCCGTCTGTTCAGCCCGATGCAGAGATAACCGCAATGGGGCCGGCCAGAAGCATTGCGTTCGGCGCTGACGGCAAGCCGGGCAAGGCAGCAGAAGGGTTTGCCCGTGGCCAGGGTATTGAAGTAAGCAAGTTAACTATTATCACAACTGACAAGGGGGAGTATCTGGCTGCGGTGAAAAAAGAGATCGGGCGGCCAGTTCATGAACTGCTTGGCGAAATCCTCCCGCGACTTATCGGGAATATACCATTCAAAAAATCAATGCGCTGGGGCGATTTCGATGTCCGTTTTGCAAGACCTATTCACTGGATCGTGGCTCTTTTCGATGGTGTTGTTGTCCCGTTCAGCTTTGGCCCTGTCGAGAGCGGCTCAACCTCAAGAGGTCACCGCTTCATGGGCAATACAACTTTTCCGGTAAAGGATTTTGCTCACTATCTGGATGAATGCGAACGGCACTTTGTAATTCCTGACCCGGCAGAGCGGAAAGAGCTGATTCGCCGGTCAATCCACCGGACTGCCGAAGCAGCAGGGGGGCATCTTCTGCCGGACGAGTCACTGCTTGACGAAGTAACATATCTCTGTGAGTACCCGAGCGCTGTACACGGGACATTTTCAGCAGATTTTCTCAAAGTGCCTAAAGAGGTGCTGATAACTTCCATGAGAAGTCATCAGCGTTATTTCTCTGTAATTGACACGAACGGGAAGCTCCTGAACTGTTTCATCACCATCAACAATACCCTCACAGAAGACCCTTCGGTGGTTGTCAAGGGGAATGAGCGGGTGCTTCGCGCCAGACTCTCTGATGCAAGATTCTTTTTCGAGGAGGATCAGAAAATAAGGCTTGATGATCGCGTGGAAGCGTTGAAAAAGGTTGTTTATCAGCAGAAACTTGGCACTTCCTATGAAAAAATGGAACGCTTCAGGAAACTTGCTGAAAATCTGGCAGAGCAGATTAACCCTTCTGCAAAAACCAGAACCTCCCGCGCAGCTTTCCTTTGCAAGGCAGATCTGGTTACCGGCATGGTTGGCGAATTTCCGGAAGTACAGGGGATCATGGGGCGTGAATATGCTCTTTTGCAAGGCGAAGATCCTGCGGTAGCCGCTGCCATTGCCGAGCATTACCTCCCTACGCAGGCAGGGGGAGAGCTGCCTGCTTCCGACATAGGAGCTTTTGTCTCCATTGCCGACAAACTCGACACAATCTGCGGCTGTTTTGGCGTCGGTCTCATCCCGACCGGTTCGGCTGATCCATACGCACTCCGACGCTCTGCTCTCGGTATTATCAACATTATTCTGGATCGTGAATACCGGCTTTCACTCTCGGCACTTGTAGAAAGCTCACTGGCTCTTCTCTCCCCAAAGCTGACCAGACCGGCTGAAGAGCTTAAAGCCGAGCTGCTTGAATTTTTCCGGGCGCGACTTGTAAACCTGCTGAGTGACCGTTACCCGGCCGACGCTGTTGATGCCGCAATAGCCGCAGGCTATGACGATATGGTGGATGCTGTTGCCCGGATTTCTGCTCTGGCGGCCTTCAAGTCCCGCATAGATTTTGACAGGCTAGCCGTCACCTTCAAGCGTGTCGGCAATATTGTCAAAGATGGAGTTGTCGGCAAGGTTGACGAATCCCTGTTTGAAGATGCTGCTGAAAAAGCCCTTGCTGCTCAACTCAAAAATGTCAGCCAGATGGTTGCCGCAGCAATAGGTATCCGGGATTATCTCTCTGCCCTGACAGAGATAGCAACACTCGGAACGCCGGTTGATGACTTCTTTGACAAGGTCATGGTCATGGCGGAAGATGAAAAGGTAAGGCAGAACCGGCTGGTGCTTCTCACCCGGATTTACCGGCTTTTCGGCGAAATTGCGGATTTCGGGAGGCTCAGCTAGATTTGCAGGTATACAGACTCTTACCTCATAAAAGCAGAAATAGCCTCCTTTAGAGGTAACCCCGGTGATTAAGCTCGCCCCCTTCAGCTCCTGGCTCCCAAAATCTGTCGAGTCCCTGTCAAATTACAGCGCCAGGGACTTCACCGCAGATCTTACAGCAGGCTTGACCGTTGGTCTGGTTGCTCTCCCTCTCGCAATGGCTTTTGGCATAGCTTCCGGAGTTACTCCGGAAGCCGGGATCTATACTGCCATTATTGCTGGTTTTTTGATATCGCTCCTTGGAGGCTCCAGAACCCAGATCGGTGGGCCGACTGGCGCCTTTGTTGTTGTCATTGCAGCCATAATCGCGCAACACGGGCTCTCCGGTCTGATGATGGTCACGATGATGGCTGGTGCCATTCTTCTCTTTCTCGGGTTGACCGGTCTTGGGAGTGCAGTAAAGTTCATTCCCAGACCGGTCATTATCGGGTTTACCAACGGCATTGCGGTTCTGATTGCATCAACGCAGTTAAAGGATTTTATAGGGATAAGTGCGGCAGAGAAAGTGCCGGGTGAGTTTCTCGGAAGGATGGCCTATATATGGGATCATCTGGGGAGCGTCGAACCTGTCGCCATCACCCTGGGTTTAATTTCTCTTCTTGTTATCCTGTTTTTCCCCCGGCTGACGAAAAAAATTCCCGGCTCCATCGTAGCGCTGGTGGCAGCTACAGCCTGCGTACCTCTGTTTAATATTCCGGTTGAGACAATTGGCAGCAAATTCGGCGGGATTCCAACCGGGCTGCCGACATTTCAGATTCCCGAATTCCGTATGGATCTGATTGTTCCGCTGATCCCCTCCGCTATTACAGTTGCACTCCTTGCAGCCATTGAAAGTCTTCTTTCCGCAGTTGTTGCTGACTCGATGAGCGGAGATCGGCACAATTCGAACGTAGAGCTTGTCGCCCAGGGGGTTGCTAATCTTGTAGTCCCGTTTTTTGGTGGAATTCCGGTAACCGGTGCCATTGCCAGAACAGCCACAAACATCCGCTCCGGTGCCCGTACACCGGTCTCCGGGATGATTCATGCCCTGACGCTTCTGGTAATCATACTTTTTGCCGCACCTTTGGCAAAGTACATCCCGCTCTGCACTCTGGCAGCACTCCTTTTTGTTGTCTCCTACAATATGGGGGAGTGGTGGGAAGTTCCGATGATCTTGCGGCAGGAGCCAAAGGATATAGCTGTCTGGCTTCTCACCTTTACTCTGACAGTTCTTGCAGATCTGACAATTGCTGTTGAAGTGGGGATGACTCTGGCGGCACTGCTCTATATCTACCAGGTTTCAAAGACTACGATTGTTGCCCCTCTTACAAGCGAAGCAATCGAAAAGGCTCGTGCTCATCGGGTTCAGGATCATGTTATTCCGCATTATGTAAGCATTTATCATATTCAGGGGCCGTTTCTCTTTGGTGTTGCAGAGAAGCTGTTAAACGTACCCATCGATGAGCTGAATGAAATCGTCATTCTCCGGTTGAGGCATATGACAGCTATAGATTCCACAGGTCTGCACGCTATTGAGCGGTTTTATGAAAGAGTCCACAACTCCGGCAAAACACTTCTTCTCTGCGGAGCAAGGAATCAACCCAAACGTCTTATCTATACTTCATCACTCCCCGGAATCATGGGGGCACTCAACATCCTTCCGAACATCACATCTGCCCTGAGCAGGGCTGCACTCGTTCATGAGCGTTTCGGAGGGGTTGGTGAGGATGTGGCAAATCATCTGTGATTTCATTTAATAATTTCGTCCAGGTAATCTCCAGAGTGCACACTGTTTTCTGTGATCTGAAGTTTCTTAATAAATACTTTCCGTTATGCTATCAAATCAATTGACGCTCGCAATATCAGGGTGTTATGCTCCATTGTCATTAAGAAGTGATAACAGGGACAAATAATGAAAATCCCCAAAAAGATACTCTCCGACTGGGTAATAGGCTGTCTGCTGACTATAGTAATGCTCGTGGCACTACTGCTTCAGTGGTCACCTCTGCAATCTCTTGAACTCAAATCCTACGATTTCCGCGAAAGGATGCGGGAGAAGAAGCAGTCAAGCCCTGTAGTAATTGTCGCCATAGACGATGCCAGTATCGCTTCCATGGGAAGATGGCCATGGCCACGCACTTTCATGGCCGAGATGATAGAGATACTGAAAGCTGACGAAGCGGCTCTTATCGGACTGGATATTTTATATACGGAACAGGATCGCAGTTCCGGTCTTGCCGAGATGAGAGCCTTGAGGGAAAAGCTTGAAGCTCTCCCTTCCTACAATAAAAACAGCCAGCTTTCATCTATCCACACAGCAATTCTTCAGTCAGAGCAGCTGCTTGACAACGACGCACGGCTGGCAGCTGCAATGAGCGCCGCTGGAAACGTGCTTCTGCCGCTCTACCTGACTGTCAGCGATCAGCTTGCACGTCAGGAATCAGCTCTTCCGGAGTACCTGAAAGTCAACTCGATTATCCCTTCCGCCAGCGTCACCCCCTTGAGGGCAGTTGAAATCACTGCGCCTACACCGGAGTTCATTGCGTCAGCCAAGGGTCTTGGCCATGTAAATATCGTGACTGACGTAGACGGCTCCTTGCGCAAGGAGACATTGGCAATACTGTATCAGGATCGTCTGGTTCCCTCTTTTGCCCTACAGCTGGTTCTTCATTATCTGAAGCAGCCCCTTTCGGCAATCAAGATCGGCGATGAGCTTTCAGCCGGCTCTTTAAGTGTGCCTGTGAACAGTAAGATGCAGATGCTGATCGGCTTCAATGGTCCTGCCGGAACTTTCCCCTACTACTCTTTTGTCGACATCATGAACGGCAAGATTCCTCAAGGCACATTCAAGAACAGGATCGTACTGATAGGGCATACTGCCACAGGGATAGCCACTCCGCAGGTGACTCCCGCGCATAGCAGTTTCCCTCCGGTCGAGACAATCGCCACGATTATTGAAAATATCCTGAACAAGAACACCATACAGCGACCTTCCTGGGCGCTCCCTCTGGAAGCAGTGCTGCTTCTTCTGGCCGGGATCTTCCTCTCCTTTCTGGCGCCACGACTGAAAGCCGGAATCAGTGCGGTCATCTCTGCGATACTCCTTGTCCTCTGGAACGGTGCGGCCATCTTTCTCTTTGTCAGTCAGGGGCTCTGGCTTGCCATGGCACCTTTGTCGCTGCTCCTGTTTATCGGCTATACCGCAATTGCCACCAAACGCTTCATGATTACTGAACAGCGAAAGGAGCTGGTGGAGGCCGACAGTATTGAAACCAGTAAAATGCTGGGGCTCTCTTTTCAGGGGCAGGGTCTTCTTGATCTTGCTTTTGAAAAATTCCGCAAATGCCCTGTTGATGACACGATGAAAGACCTCCTCTACAACCTGGCGCTCGATTTCGAGCGTAAAAGGATGTTTACCAAGGCAGCCGCAGTATTCGAGCATATCCGCCAGACCGGCAGCTACAAGGATATTGATGAACGGATCGGCACACTTAAAACCGCCGGTGAGACCATGATGTTCGGCGCACCTGGCGGCAGAAGGGATGCAACTGTCATCATGGAAGGGGGCTCTTCGAAGCCGACTCTGGGGCGTTACGAAATAGAGAAGGAGCTTGGCCGGGGGGCAATGGGGACAGTCTATCTCGGGAAGGATCCAAAGATCAACCGCCAGGTGGCAATAAAGACGATCCGCTTTGAGGATATCGACCCTGATCAGCTGGACGAAGCAAAAAAACGTTTCTTCAGGGAGGCTGAGGCAGCCGGAACCCTGTCACATCCTAATATTGTAACTATTTACGACGTGGGAGAAGAGTACGATCTTGCCTACGTTGCCATGGAACTCCTTGACGGAGCCGATCTTTCCGCCTGGACAACAGCAGAAAAACGACTCTCCCCCAAAGAGGTGCTACGGATGATCCGGGCTGTTGCGGACGGTCTTGACTTTGCTCACAGCAAGGGGATCGTCCATCGTGATATCAAACCGGCCAACATCATGCTGCAACTGAACGGTGATATCAAGATTGCCGACTTCGGCATTGCCAGGGTAATGTCTTCCTCTACTACCCAGACCGGGGTTATCATGGGAACCCCCAGCTATATGTCCCCTGAACAGGTGCTTGGCCAGAAGGTTGATGGCCGTTCCGACCTTTTCTCTCTTGGGGTGGTCATGTACGAGCTTTTGTCAGCGACCAAACCATTTACAGGGGATAGTATTGCAGCGCTTATGTACAATATCGCCAACAAGCAGCCTGTTCTTGTAAACAAGCTCGATCCGTCGATTCCTGAGTGCTGCGCATACATTGCGCACCGGCTTTTCCTGAAGGATATCGAAAAACGCTACCAGAGAGGGAAGGAGGTGGTCGCTCATATCGATCTCTGCCTTCAAAGGCTAGGGACAACATGAATACTGTTTCTTCGGGATATTCGGATCGCGGCATGGTCAGAGAAGGGAACGAGGACAGCTTTGTTGTTGCGCCGGAGCTGGGGCTCTTTGCTGTTGCAGACGGTGTAGGCGGGCACAGAGCCGGAGAGATAGCCAGTAAAATGGCGCTTGATGTCCTCCAGGACTATCTTGGCCGAACATCAGGCGGGGGTGAAGTGCTTCTGGGGGGTAATGACCCGAACTACTCCGATACCGCCAACCGCCTCGCTTCAGGTATACGGCTGGCAAGCAGGGTCATTTACGAATCTGCGCAGGATAATCCTGCCTGGCGAAACATGGGAACCACCATAGTTGCTGCTCTTCTGGAAGAAGAGCGCCTGAGTATCGCACATGTCGGAGACAGTCGCGCCTACCTGATCAGAGGGGGAGGGATTATCCCCCTTACTGAAGACCATTCCATGATTGCTGAGCAGGTGAGGATGGGACTGCTTTCACCAGAGGCAGCCCAGGCATCGACCCAGCGCAACATCATCACCAGGGCGCTCGGTTTCGAGGTCGATGCAGAGGTTGACCTTTGCGATCTTCTCCTTGCCCAGGAAGACCGGATACTCCTTTGCAGTGACGGACTGACAAACATGGTGAGTGATCAGATGATCTGCTCCATAGCTCTTGGCAGCCAGAACCCTGATGAAATCTGTCAGCAGCTTGTAGAGGAGGCTAACATGAATGGTGGCAAGGATAATGTGACTGCGGTTCTAATCATGGTGCGCAGTGGCTCTCTTTCGTTATTATCGCGTATGCTTGACTGGGCAAGGAGGAGCTGATGGCAAAACTCTATCTGAAATTCAAGGAGTCGGTGATCAGGGAGATAATTCTCCAGAACGGGATTACCACAATCGGTCGAAACGAGACGAATGACATCCATATAGACAACCTGGCTGTCTCCGGGAGCCATGCGCGAATTATCGGAGAGAGCGGAGGATTCACCATAGAGGATCTAAGCAGCACTAACGGAACATATATTAATGATCGGCGGATTGCCAGGCAGCCGCTGGTTCATAATGCCGTAATTACGGTCGGAAAGCATACGCTGGTATTTCTTGATCCTGTTGCTGCGGTTCCGTCGGATAACGATCAGACCGTTGTAATGCGCAAGCCTGCAAGTAACGATGCAACTGTTGTCATCACGCCACCCAGACACTCTCCCGAGATGGATCAGACCATAGTCAGGGGGGCTGGCTCACAGACAATCTCCCCTGTGCAGGCAGCTGTTGAGAGAGTCGGAAAACTGACTGTTCTGGATGGTTCGGCGGATGCAGCAGATTATCTGCTGGAAAAGAAAATTATTACCATCGGAAAATCGGATACAGCAGAGATCAGGTTGAAAGGTTTTTTTGCTCCTAAAGTGGCGGCAGTGATCAACCGGACCAGGGAAGGATATTTTATAACTCCTGCGGCAGGGGAGAGGAAGTTGCTGGTTAATGGAAGGCCGGTTACTGCTGCATGCCCTTTGAAGCAGCTGGATATCGTCGAGGCTGGATCACTAAAATTGCAGTTTTCCCTTGTTGAGGTTTGAAAATGTCATGCAGGGGTGACTTTCAGGTTGGTCTCGCCAATTGAGATTATGTCGTTTGGAACAAGCCGTTTCGAGGTAACATTTTCACCATTCACCTGAGTCCCGTTCGTGCTTGCCAGGTCTTCTATCACCAGTTTCTGACCGATGATCTTCAGCTCGGCATGCTTTCGCGAAATCAGCCCATCATTCAGAACAAGATCACAATCTTTCCGTCCGATAGTACATGGAAGCGTCACTGTGAAGCGCTCCCCTTGCTGTAGCCCTGACTCGACAATAAGGACAACAGTTGGCAGCTTCGGCTTTTGCAGGAGCGTCTCGGTTCTATCCATAAGGGGCGGAGGGGTGACCTCTGCAACCCTGTTTTTCTGCCGTGCACCGGTAAGAAGATCAAGGAGCGCATCCCTGTCGAGCAGGCTGGCATCTTCTGCTTCAGTTGTTACCATGTCACGGAAAATGTAGGCTTCAACCTTGGCTCCGGGTTGAAAAGCGTAAAGGAGCATCTCTTCGTCAACTGTCATACCTTCAGGCCGCTCGAACTCCTGGTCGGCATAATGAACTACTGCCCCTTTCCCATCCTTGAAGAAGAAAAAATTGAACCTGTTGTCCCTGCAGAGTGTGATCAGGGCGTTGGCACCACTTTCGCTGATCTGCCGGACAATATATTCAAGGTCTATGAGTGAGGTCGGAGCCTTTACCGCAGGCTCTTCCTGCAAAAAGAGAAGCATGCTTTTCAGCAGAACCGGATCAGTTTCGCAGAGGGAAACCGTCATGGAGTTATCGACTGCTGTTGCCAGATGTTCGCCAAGTTCCCTGATAGTGTAGCTGACAGGCTTGCCCCCTGCATATCTGCCAGCCGCATAGGGTGCGCCTTTGAGAAAAAAGAGAAAAACCAGGGCTGAACCGCTCCCGACAAACTTCAGATAGCCGGTAAGAGGGGGGGTGCCTGCATAGATCACTTCCAGAAGAGAGCCCAGCAGTTCGCGGGAAAACGGCTTTTCATGGCAGAGTACTTTTTGTTCGGGAAATTTTGTGCTGTTCATGGCAGCAAGTATATAACAGGGTGATTGACTGTTGTCAATTTGATGATTGAGTCTAAAACGACATGCCGCTTTTACTGGAACTGTAATACGGTTTAATACTAGTAAAATTAGCTAGTTATACATTATTTCATTTGCGTTGAACTTGTCACTGTGTCAATATGCCGCCAAATACAGTTTTGTCTCTGACAGAACATCATATACTACATAAATCAAGGAGATCGTAATGCCAGCAAAATACGTATATTTTTTCGGAAACGGCAAGGCTGAAGGCGGGTCTTCAATGAAAGAGCTACTCGGCGGCAAGGGGGCGAATCTTGCGGAGATGACTAGCATAGGTCTTCCTGTCCCCCCAGGGTTTACCATCTCGACTGAGCTCTGCACTTACTACTATGCAAACGGCAACAGCTATCCTGCCAGCCTCAAGGCTGAAGTCGAGAGTAATATGGCTCTTGTGGAATCCCTTATGAAGCGCACATTCGGCGATCCGGAAAATCCGCTCCTGGTTTCTGTCCGTTCCGGAGCACGCGCCTCCATGCCGGGGATGATGGATACAATTCTGAATCTGGGGCTTAACGATATAACAGTAAAAGGGATAATTGCTAAAAGCGGTGACGAGCGTTTTGCCTACGACGCCTACCGCCGTTTCGTCCAGATGTATTCGGATGTGGTCATGGGGATGGACAAGCATATCCTTGAACATATTCTGGAGCAGAAGAAGGAGGAGAAAGGGGTTCATCTTGACACAGAACTGACAGCAGATGATCTGAAAGAGCTTGTCAGAAAGTTCAAGATTGCGATCAGGGAGACCCTCAGGGAGGAGTTTCCTGAAGATCCCCAAGTGCAGCTCTGGGGTGCAATCGGAGCGGTTTTCGGCTCCTGGATGAACCAGCGCGCCATCACATACCGCAAATTGAACAACATTCCGGCAGAGTGGGGGACAGCTGTAAATGTCCAGTCCATGGTCTTCGGCAATATGGGTATTGACTGCGCTACCGGTGTTGCTTTTACCCGTGACCCTTCTACCGGCGACAACTATTTCTACGGTGAATATCTGGTTAATGCCCAGGGAGAAGACGTTGTTGCGGGCATCCGCACCCCTCAGCCTATCAACCTGCACCAGAAAAAACCGGGCGATCTTCCTGCCATGGAAGAGGTTCTTCCGGAGTGTTACCATCAGCTTGCCAGTATCAGGGATACTCTAGAAAAGCACTACAGGGATATGCAGGATATTGAATTCACGATTGAAAAGGGTGTTCTCTACATGTTGCAGACAAGAAACGGCAAGCGGACTGCTCCGGCTGCCATCAAGATTGCTGTAGATATGGTCAGGGAAGGGCTGATAGATGAAAAAACCGCTGTCCTGCGCGTT
>JANNRW010000324.1:0-3247 GCA_031401815.1 Geobacteraceae bacterium
GTCGAAGAGGCGGTCGAAGTGGTCGCGGAGGCGGTGGGCGTGCGCGGGGAACTCGGCGGCCGAGCGGGCCGAGACCATTGCCTCGTGAGAACACCTGTCTGCCAGTGTTCCGAAACTCGATAAGTGGTGGCCACATAGGGATATTTCGCATCACATGAAACAAACGAGTCCTCCTTGAGTCCCCCTTTGGCACCGAAGAACATCTTGATAGCCGGATTGACCTGTTGCTTTGACATGATATTGGGGAGCGGGCACTCCAGCGGTTCGTAATGCTCCGGGAATGGCCCGTCAGCAAGACCGGGACCAAACAGCGCCCCCATCCCGTCCGGCCTCATGATAAAGGGGTATTTGCCCGCTTTTTCATCAGCCATAGGCGGCGCCGGACCATCAGGCACATCACCCTCCCATACGCCGGGCTTTTGCGTGTTTTTATCAAGCTTGACAGCATCCCATTTGATAACCGCCCGCTTCTTGTCCCAAGGCTCACCCTTCATGTTGACTGACGCCCGGTTATAGATAATTCTTCTGTTGACAGGCCAGCACCATGCCCATTCCGGGAACATGCCAAGACCTGTTGGGTCATCCTTTTTCCTCCGTGCCATCATGTTGATGACCTTCCCCTCTTTCTGCGTGTAACTCTGGCTGTAGATCCAGTTACCACAAGCGGTGGTTCCGTCTGCCTGCAGATGAACAAAGGTCTGGCACAATTCACCCTTCTTGCCAAGGATCTTTGGTGGGGTCGCTTTCTTGTCAATCAGGTCTTCAAGGTAATAGCCGTTAATCTCTTTAGCCACCAGATGTGTGTCTATCTCCTTGATTTTGCCCCCCTTCCCCTTTGGACCATAATTCCAGGTGAGGTTAATGATCGGTTCCCGGAATTTGCCCCCGTTTTTCTGGTAAAGCTGCCTGACCCTGAAATAAAGTTCATTCATGATGTCGCCATCACTCTTTGACTCTCCGATAGGTTCGATTGCCTTCTCCCGCCACTGCGCCCAGCGCCCTGAGTTGGTGATGCTCCCCCCTTTCTCGACTGAGGAAGCGCATGGGAGCATGAATACCTCTGTCTTTATGTCAGCCGGTTTCACACCCGGACCTTTCCAGAAGGAGGCTGTCTCGTTATCAAAAAGATTTACGTTCACCATCCACTTGAGCTTGCCCAGAGCAGTTCTTACCTTTCCGGCATTGGCGCTCGAACAGGCCGGATTCTGTCCCCACGCAAAAAAACCTTCGAATTTCTCTTTATACATCTGGTCAAAGAGGTTAAGCCACGAAGCGTTCATCCCCTCGTCGACCTTGGGGAGGAAATCATAGGCAAAGCCGTTCTCCGTGGTCGCTTTATCACCATATATGGCCTTGAGATAGCTGGTAATGTACTTGCCCCTGTTTCCCCACCAGTTGACGCTACGCGGATCTTTGGTCTTCGGAGTAAGCTTTTCGATATAGGTTTTCAGATCAACGAGCGCAGCAGTTGGAGTAGGCAGATAGCCGGGCAGGATGTGAAAAAGCAGACCCTGGTCGGTAGATCCCTGGACATTGGATTCACCTCTCAGGGCGTTGATGCCGCCGCCAGCCAGGCCCATATTGCCGAGCAGCATCTGTATGATCGTCATGGTGCGAATGTTCTGCGTACCCACTGTATGCTGGGTCCAACCCATTGCGTATAGTTCCGTGCCGACTCGATTTGGTTTGCCGGTTGATGCATAGATCTTGTAAATTTCGGCAAGTTTTTCTTTTGGCGTTCCGGTAATGGCCGAAACCTTGTCAAGGGAGTAACGGGAATAATGTTTCCTTAAAAGCTGAAACACGCAATTGGGATCCTTCAGCGTCGGATCTTTTTTGGCAATCCCCTTGTCGTCCATCTGAAACGACCAGCTCTTTTTGTCGTATTTCCTTGTCTTTTCATCATAGCCGGAGAAGAGTCCTTGAAGCTCCCCGGGACCCTTGAAATCAGGGTTTACCAGGAATGAGGCATTAGTATAGTTGGCGACATACTCCCTGAAATAGAGATTGTTCTGGAGGATGTATCTGATCATTCCGCCAAGGAAGGCTATGTCGGTTCCTGAACGAAGCGAGGCGAAAACATCTGCCTTGGTAGCTGTCCTTGTAAAGCGAGGATCTACAACAAGCAGTTTGGCGCCCCTCTCCTTTGCCTTCATGATCCACTTCATGGATATCGGATGATTCTCGGCAGGATTAGCGCCCATAACAAGTATTACGTCAGCATTCTTGAAATCAATCCAGTGGTTCGTCATTGCACCGCGTCCGAACGACTCTGCCAGAGCCGCAACTGTTGCGCTGTGTCAAATGCGGGCCTGATGTTCCAAATACACAACTCCCCATGAACGCATGAGTTTCTGGAGCATATAGCACTCTTCATTATCAAGCGCCGCACTCCCTACATGTGCAATCGCGTCTGTCCTGTTCACTGTAAATAACTTTTCAACCTCAACATCCTTTCCATCCACTCCCTTTTCCTTCACCTTGGATTTTGATGTAAGTTGAAAGGTCTTGTCCCGCGTCTGCTTTACCCTCTTTGCAATCTCATCAAGAGCCCAGTCCCATTCAACATCTTTCCACTCGGAAGCTCCGGCGGCCCGGTATTTGGGTTTGGTAAGCCTTAGAGGATTATTCACTACCTGATACATGGACTGACCTTTTGAGCAGAGTGTGCCTTCGTTTATAGGATGATCAGGGTCGCCTTCCACATTTATGACCTTCCCGTTGATGGTATGCACGATCATACCGCACCCGACGGAGCAATAGGGACAGATCGTTTTCGTCTCTTTGGCTCCAGCGATTTTAGAAGGCTGCAGTGCAGCATCCGCTTCCTGCCCTGGAAGCACAACAGTGCCAGCCAGAAGCGATCCTCCTGAAATCTTCAGAAAGTCACGTCTTGATATTCCCATGATATTCCCCCTGACAAATATTGTTTTAAACTGAACAATCAATACACCTGGAAATGGGTAGTGTCAACGCATTTTTAGGAGGAATCTAAGGAAATTATATTCAAATCTGAGAGTCGCAATACATTATTGACAATCCCCTTTTTAATTAGCTCCCTCACCTTTAGCAATAGCTCCCTCCAGAGAGCGCCCCCCTGTTTCAACAATTTCCTGCACAATCTTTCAGTTTGTAACTGTATGATATTTATGCTTTACAGATCATCAGGAATACATGTACAAGATAGTTGTGCATGACTTGAATTCCCATAGCCTCTTCCTGGCAAGATCTGCTGATAGACATTGCT
>JANNRW010000325.1:0-4408 GCA_031401815.1 Geobacteraceae bacterium
TGCCCTCTGGAGCCCGGACTTTCCTCCCCCTTTTTAATGGCGGCGGCTGCCTGGCCTGCTTCAACCAAACTGATTACCTGTTTTACTGCCCTGGGCTCTCCTGATGGAGCACCAGTATCCGCTGGCAATGCGGGCAAGTGATAAGCTCTTCACCACGGAAGAGGTTGTTGTACATCTGCGGAGGGATATGCATGTTGCAACCAAGGCAGCCACCATCGCGCGCCTGGACAATGGCCAGACCCTTGCGCACCTCGCGGAGTTTATCATAACGTTTGAGCATGCTTGCCGGAAGGCTCTTCGTGATCCCTTCTCTTGTTTTTGACTCCGATTCTACGGCAACAACCTCCGTGTCAATTCTCAATCTTATTTCAGCCTGCTGTCCGGAAATATTTTCCTTGAGCTTGCAGCTCTCCTCTTCCATGGAAGATATTTCGGCGCTTAACTCTTCTGCTCTGCTGATTTTCTGGAGAAGTTGCTCTTCAAGTTCAGTGATCATCTTTTTGGCTGAGGCGATCTCCTTGTTTACGGCCTGATACTCCTTCTGAGTGGTTATCCCTTTGAGATTTGTCTCTGAACGGGATTTGTTGGCGTTTTCTGTGGCAAGGGTCTCTTCCTGAGATATTCGCTCTGCTTCAAGATTTGCCAACTCAGTCTTTTTTGAATCAATCCTTGCGATTGCCTCATTCAGGCGCTGATCCAGAAGATCTATTTCGGCAAGAGCTTCCTGGATTCTGGCCTGGCTCCCGTCAGACCGGACATCAATAGACTGTAACTCTTCAAGCAACATTAATTTTTTACGCACACTTTTCTCCTTTCATGCTTTTGTATGTATGGGCTCCGGTTATAAATTGGTAAATGGCTCTTTTTCTGCCAGGCAAGGGATTACTTCTGCTTCCATTTTGCGGGCAGCCAGTTCGTGGCGAAGTTGCAAGCTCAGGCCGTTAATCATCAGTCGCTCTGTGGCGAAGTGTCCTGCATCAATGACTGTAATCCCGAGCTCTTCTGCTTCACGTGCATCATGATACTTCAGGTCACCGGTGACAAATAGTTCTGCACCCTGTCTTGCCGCATCCCGCATCAGTGAAGCGCCGCTCCCGCCGCAGAGGGCAACCCTCGAAACCTTGCTGCACCTTGCTCCTGCAATCCGGAGACAAGAGAGTTCAAGTCGCGATTTGACCAGCTCGCAGTAATCCTCGAAAAGAATTGGTTCCCTGAGTTCCCCTATTCGTCCGAGCCCCAGGTCAACCCCTGTATTTCGAAGAGGTATAATGTCAAATGCAGGCTCTTCGTAAGGGTGATAATTTCGGATGACCTTGAGAACCGGCTTGAGATCTGAAGCTTGCAGAAGGATTTCTATCCTGCTTTCAGTCACACTTTCCCTGCTGCCGATCTTCCCGATAAAAGGGGTTGACCCTGCTAGCGGGCGGTATGTACCGACCCCCTGCACTCTGAAAGAGCACTCTCCATAGTTCCCCTGGGAAGCTGAGTAGGGGAGAAGGGACTCAAGCAGAGACTCTTCATGACTTTCAGGCACAAAAATGACAAATTTGAGGAGCTCGTCTTTCGTTGTGACCTTCAACGGCCTGGTATCCTCCAGGTCGAGAGCTGTAGCCAGCAGGTCATTAACCCCTCCGACAGCAATATCATAATTCGTATGCAGGGAGGCAATGGCCAGCCCGTTGTTGATAGCTCTGTATATAAGGGCTCCTGTCGGATCTGTTGCAGAAATGCGTTTAACAGGAGAAAAAATCAGAGGATGATGGGTGACAAGAAGTTGACAGGAGTGCCTTATGGCCTCAGCTACGGCTACTGGAGAAGGATCTAGAGAGACCATGATCCTGTCTACCTTTACAGCAGGGTCGCCAATCTGAAGGCCGCAGTTATCCCACTCTTCCGCAAGGGTCGGATGCGCTATTTTGTTAATGATTCCGATAAGATCTGAAAGTTTTGCCTGATGCATGGCGTTAAAAGAAAAAGAGTGCACCCTTAAGGTATGCACTCTTGTTTCTCCTCATTTGAGTTTGTCCAGACGGAAGCGCTTTATGGGCATCTCCACGTAAACCTAAAAAGATGGTGGGCCCACCAGGACTCGAACCTGGGACCGACCGGTTATGAGCCGGTAGCTCTAGCCAACTGAGCTATAGGCCCGTAAAGCGAAAAAATACTATAAAGCCTGAATGTAGATGATGTCAAGCATTTTACCGGCGGTTACTTTACGATCAGCACTCTGTTTGGCCAGATATGCCTTGAAACAGAAATGGGCATGTCGGTTGACATGCCCATTTCTGTTCAGCGAAAATTCAGTACTTTTGTTACTTTGCTACGGTTTCAGCCAGTTTCAGAGCGATATCCTTGTAGGGGTTGGCAAAAAGGATAATCAGGCAGACAACCAGAGCGTAGATGGCAAGGGACTCGATCATGGCGAGACCGATCATCATGGTGGTGAGGATTTTGCCGGAAGCGCCGGGATTGCGGGAAACGCCTTCAACTGCGCGGCCTACTGCCATCCCCTGACCGATGCCTGTGCCGAGGGTGCCGAGTGCCATACCGATGCCAGCTGCGAGAACACACATTGTAAAAAAGTCCATTTTTTCTCTCCTTCTATGGTTGGTTTATATTTCCTAAACTGTATAGGAAAAAGCAGGTTAAGGTTGAGGTTAAGGTTAAGTCAAGGCTGAAAAGATTTTCTTAACCTCAACCTCAACCTCAACCTCAACCTCAACCTGTTTATCAGTGGGCATGCTCCAGAGAGCCCTGAATATAGATCATGGCGAGCAGCATGAATACGAATGCCTGGATGAAGGATACCAGTACCCCCATCAGCATCATCGGTAGAGGTACCAGAAAGGGTGCCAGTCCGAAGAAGATCATGAGTACCAGCTCGTGACCGTTCATGTTACCGAAGAGCCGCAGTGTGAGCGAGATAACACGGCTGAAGTGGCCGATCAGTTCGATGAAGAACATCATCGGTGCGAGCCAGATGATAGGCCCCATGAAATGCTTGATATATTTGAACCCATGCTCCTTTACTCCGACAACATGGGTCATGACAAAGACAATTACAGCACAGGCTGCTGTTGTGTTGATATTGGCGGTCGGCGGGAAAAATCCGGGGACGAGGCCTATAAGGTTGGATACCAGAATGAAAATGGCCAGTGTGGCGACAAGGGGGAAGAACGGCCTGCCATGTTCCCCCATGGTTTCGACGATCATGTTTTCAATGCCGCCAATGATGACTTCCATAAAGTTCTGAAGTCCGCCTGGAACAGCCTTGATCACTTTTGTTGCCAGGAAAGAGACAGTTGCCAGAAGGACGATAATCAGCCAGGTGTAGGCAATGGCATCAGCACTGGCAGCAGCGATGTGAAGCGGAGCAAGCAGCTCCCTGAAAAATTGCAGAAAAAGTATGGGATGGATCATGACCTAATCTCCTTTACGATGCAGCAGCATGTAAGCTGAAACAGACATAATTGTAATTACCAGAACCGAAAGCCCGGTCAACAGCCCGGCAATATCAACACCGAATCTGAAAAGGGCAACCACTGCCAGCGCAAGAAGCAGAAGACGCAAAAGAAAGCGGAGCAGGGCATAACGTGAAGCATTGGTGCGCTGCTGGATGAGTATTCGCTCCATGATGCTTCGGAGCCAGAAGTAGTTGAGCAGTGCCAGAGTTCCGCCTGCAAGCGTACTGACTGCAAATCGACCGGAAACAAGGAAAAAGCCGAGCAGTACAAGCGATATCAGAAGAAGCAGACTTCCTTTGACGATAATTGCAAGGGCATTTTCGTCATTTATCGTGATCAGCGTCATCTCTGTGGATCTCTTTGCCTGATATCCTGTAGACATTCCGAAACCCGGCAACAATTCCAAAAAAGAGAAAGATAAAGAAGAACCATGGTGCGCTGCCAAACCATTTATCGAGCTGAAGACCCATGGCTACACCGATTGCAATGGCAACAGCAACGGAGATCCCCATGCTGGAGACAGCTCCGAGGGTGCGGAGTAACTCTTTTTTGTCTTCACTCATTGCCATAGAATTTTCAAAAAACAGGGGAACAGGAGAATAAAACCGTTACTTCATAGCATGCCGACTGTTTACTGTCAAGATTGATCTGACAGAGGGGTCTATTAAGTCTATTGATGGATCTGTCACTCTGGAGTATGGGGACAAGCTTGACTGGAACCGATAATGGCATAGACTGCTGATAAAGCCGATTGTAAGGGCCATGGTTGAGATGCTGGGGTTCAGCGTTATTGAAGCATCCAACGGAAAAGAAGCGCTGGAGCTGTACAGAGAGCGAACAGCAGAGATCGCCCTGGTTTTTACTGACATGGGGGTGCCGGTCATGGACGGGTATGAACTGTAAGAAGTTGCGGGAAGTTTTGAAGTGGGTTGCAGTGGGTTGTG
>JANNRW010000326.1:0-2931 GCA_031401815.1 Geobacteraceae bacterium
CGTCAAAATCAAGCGTGCGATCATAGACAAAGGGGTCGTCATTACGGACGGTTCGATCATCGGCTACAACCATGACGATGACAGGCGCAATGGCTATACAGTTACTGAGTCGGGGATTGTTGTGGTACCGAGGAAAGATAAGTAACTTCGCTAAATACGCTTCTCAACCATATACGCCAACATCAGCACGCCATTTTGGCACACAAACAAAAGCCCCCTCGTTAATAACGAGAGGGCTTTTGTTTTCAGAAGTAACATGCGTCCGGTTTTATTTGCAGTGCCCCGGTCCGGTAACACCATTGTTATATTGATCCAACAATGCTGCGGTAGCAACAAAATCGTTACGAACACTACCTGACATCTCCGTCATCTTCATCGGGTAGCCATCATACTGATCAAGCAATTCAGCTGCATAGGCAATGTGTGCATCAACAACGGATGTATTGGCACCGGCAGCTTTGTTTAGAATTGCTGCAACGTACTGGTGTGCCAGAATATAGTAGGCATTCCCGCCTGAAGGAGTTGTCATCAGGACATCGTACCAGCTCTGTCCGGTTTTAAAGAACAACTGGTTCTCTCCACCGATCTGTGTCCAGGTTTTATCCTGCTTTTTAGCACCGTCGTAGATCGTGTGTGTTTTCCAGTAGCCGAATGTTTTCGTACATCCGCCGCCGGTTGTCCCGGTACAGACTAACCAGGCAGGATCTGAGTCTGTGACAGTTTTTCCGCTGTAGATTCCCGAAGCAGTTGCTGTGTTAAGGACAGCCCCGGCTGTTGTGCAGGCCTTGGCATCATGCAGCGCGCTGATCTGTGCTGAAGTGTACGTTTTTGAAGCTCCGCCGGAAAGTGTACCGACGATGTAGCCTGAAATACCCAACTCTGGATCATTCATGGTTACGTCACTCAGCTTTGCCGTACCGCAGTTTTTGACGGTTATGCGGTAGTTGGCTGCACCCGGCGCAGTAATCGACGGTGCTGCAGCAGACGTGTCAGCTGGTTTCCATGTTTTACCGCCGTCAACACTGATGTCCTTGGTAACATCGATGCAGGTGGTGGCGATGTTGCACTTCAGCCATGCAGAGTCACTGTCCGTATAGGTGCTTCCATTATATACAGCTGTAGCTGATGCAACATTTTCGAATATTCCCGAAGTTGCACACTGACCGGCAACAGTCAGCTTGGGGATCTGGGTGGAGGTGAGTGTTGTTGAAGCACCCGCATCCAGCGAAGAAACAATGTAATTGCTGATTCCCAGGGCCGGATCATCAATATCAATGTTAGTGAGTTTGACAAGGCCACAGTTGTTAACGATAAATTTGTACATGACTGTGCCGGAAGAGGACCTTACCGCAGCAGTTGCTTCGGTGTCTGCCTTGATCCATGTTTTACCGCTATCGACACTGATCATTTTTGAAATATCAACACAGGCCACATCTTCCTGACTGCCACAGTGGCCGGGGCCGGTAAAACCATTATTGTAGCTATCCAGAGTTGCATGCCAGGCATTCACCTTGCTCTGGTTTGTGCTGCCGATGGTGGTCCAGTTGTTATAGTTGTACGAGGCAAGGAAACTGTCAGCTGCTGCAATTGTACTTGCCACCGCAGATGGGTCAGCCCCGGCTTTTATGCTCAGCTTGGCTGCCAGCAACTGGGCATACAGCTTGGTAATTCCGTTGGTAGCTGTTCCATACTTGTTCTGACTGAGCAGATCATAGGCTATCAGAGCGGAGGTAACACTGATGGTCTTAGTTTTTCCTGCGGTGCCCAGATAAACCGGCAGAAGCGGTGTCAACACGTCAGCCTGCGGCCCGAATCCGGCATGGTTTTTCCAATAGCCGATGGTGTAAGTGCAGCCAGCAGTCTTCTTGTAAATGCCTGCATCCCAGGACAGGTCGTTTTCACCAGCTGAAAGCGTGGTACAGACGGTAGTTCCGGTTGTGGTATCGGCATCACTGTCGACTGTGTCGATCATTCCCTGATCCTTCGGTGAGAAAGCATAACCAGACGGCAGGACAAACCGGAGGCTGTAATTACCGGGGGCCAGGTTGCCAAACAGGTAGTTTCCGGTTGCATCGGTGGTGGTGGATGCCAGCGGGGTAGTGCCACCACAGGAGAACAGCTTGACCGAAACACCTGAGTAACCGAATTCATTGTATTCCTGAATGCCGTTTTTGTTCAGGTCTTTCCAGACATAATCACCTATGCTTGCTTTTCCGCAGTATGCATCTCCATCAAACATGGCATCCATAACCTTGAAGGTAATGTAGGTGTTTCCGTTAATCTGTCCAATTGTTAGGTCACATTCAGCAGTGAAGGTTGCTTTCAGGGTTTCACTGGAATGGTTGATACCCTCTACAGTTACCACAACGTTCCTGGCTGACAGAGGCACGCTGAAGGTGAAAGATGCGCCGACTGCAATGCCTGCATTATTGAGGTCGGCGTCATGCCAACTGTCGAAGAGTACCTGACCGCCGATACCATCAGCGCGCACCCTAATCCGCTCATTGAGGTCACCTGTAGCAGTTCGCCAGTCGAGCATGAGGGTCATCTCTTTGACCCCGTCCTTGCAGGAAGTACAAACGGGTGTGCAGGTCTTGTCACCATCAAACTGGGCAGCTTCTACCATGAAGGTGATGTAGGTGTTACCGTTGACCTGGCCTGTTGTCAGGTTGCATTCAGCCGAGAAGGTTGCTTTCACGGTTTCACTGTAGTGGTTTTTGCCCTGCACTGTTACCACAACACTCTTGGCTGCCAGAGGCACGCTGAATGTGAAAGTTTCACCAACCGCTATGCCGGGATTGGGGTTACTGTCGCTGAAGCTGTCAAAAAGTACCGCTCCGTTGATACTGTCAGCATGTACCCTGATCCGCTCATTTGGGTCACCAGTAGAAGTTCTGAAGTTGAGCTTGAGGGTCATCTGCTTGACCCCAT
>JANNRW010000327.1:0-6713 GCA_031401815.1 Geobacteraceae bacterium
AACTGACACCGGATGAGGCTTATTTCCAAGGACTTGAAAAACTGAAACTGGTAGCCTGAAACCAGAAAACCACAACAACCAAGGGGCATTGCTTATTTCACCCTTCAGGCTGTCTCACTAAGCCCGGCCACCTCAATGACATGCCGGTTGTGTGTACACCGGAAGAGTTGATGGAGGAACTATGAGTATAACATTTTCAGACCCTGTTATTGAAGAGGTACGAGCCATTCGTAAGAGTGTTGTTCAGAAGTGCGCAGATATGCATGAAGATTATTATGCGCATTTGATTGTTTTACAGGAGAGCTATCGCGAACGAACGGTTTCTTTTCCGGCAAAACCAGCTATTGAAAAACAGCTGCGTAACGTGCAATAAAAATGGGGCTGACATAGTCGTCAGCCTCTTCCCGCGCTCTAATTATAATTCCGGGGACCTTACTCAATTGACGGGAGCAACGACCTACGAAACTGTTCCCTTCTCCGGCGGGTTTTCCATATATTATCTGACTTTCAGTGCCCCAAACCGCAATACCTCAGACCCATGCAGTACCTTAATAATCCGCAGGAGTGATCCCTTCTTAAAGTACACTGCAATGTACGAAATCCGTAGAATGACAAGCTCCATTGTGCCGGCCACCCTTCCTTTTTTCCCCGACATGGCTTTCACCAATAGCGTAAAGGGCTTTAGGCTTGTATGTTCCTGATTTATCCGTGTTGTTTATCTGTGTGCATCCGTGGTTAAATGCTTTTTCCGGGTAATTACGGGTACGCCTTACTCAATTGCCGTCGCCTGGGAAATTTTGGCGAGTCATTCCGCGAGGTTCCTTTTAAAAAGGAAGCACGGGCCTATGAGGCAGGATTGGGGTGACAATCTCCATTCTTCAGTAGATCAACCAGAGCAGTTACATTTTATGTAGAAATTCAGCATTCATCAGGCTATACTGCACAATAAAAGCGAATATTGGGCACTAAAAATGAAAAATATACTCCTTTCTCAGAAAATTGAACGAGATGCCCTGCGCGAACGAGGGTATATTCTCCGGGATGGGCTGGACGTCGCCAGGAATTCTCTGGACGACGGCCTTATCAAGGTTGTCATTGGGCCGCGACGGGCGGGGAAGTCGGTCTTTGCCCTGCAGATGCTGGAAAATAGAGAATTTGCCTACGTCAACTTTGATGACGAGCGGCTGTCAGGGCTGAGTGATTTTGACGAGCTGCTGGGAGCCATGGCCCAGGTGTATGGGGATTGTAAGACTATATTCTTTGACGAGATCCAGAACGTCACCGGTTGGGAGCTGTTTGTAAGCCGTCTGCAGCGGCGAGGCTCCTGTATGATTCTGACCGGTTCCAACGCCCACCTTCTAAGCAGTGAACTTGCCACGCACTTGACCGGTCGCTACCGGGAATTTCATCTGTTTCCATTCTCTTTTGGTGAGTACCTTCGCGCCAAATCATTTGCGCTTGACGAAACCCTTGCTCTTCGTGAGCGGCAGGGGCTGCTGCTGAATCACCTTGCCACTTATATGCAGTGCGGCGGCTTTCCTGAAATAGTTGTCGGCACGGTTGATGCCCGCAACTACCTGACCACTCTCTTTGAAAGTGTTCTGCTCAAAGATGTGGTGCGGCGCTACAATATTCGCTATGCCGCGCGGCTTCTGGAATTAGGGCGCTATCTCCTGGCAAATCATGCCAGAGAATACACCTTTACTTCAGTCGGCAAGGCTATGGGGTTCCGCAGTGTCCATACGCTGGAAAATTATCTGGGCTACCTGACCGAGGCCTTTTTGCTCTTCAGCGTCCAACGTTTTTCCTGGAAAGCGCGTGAGCGAGTCCAGGCTCCGCGTAAGGTGTATGCCTACGATCCCGGCCTTATCGGTGCCGTTGGTTTCAGAATGGGTGCAGATTCGGGTCGCCTGCTGGAAAGCCTTGTGGCGATAGAGTTGACCCGTCGTGATGAGGAGTTTTACACCTATAAGGAACCGGGCGGTAAAGAGGTTGATTTTGTCATAAGACATGGCGGTGAGACCTGTTGCCTGCTCCAGATCTGTTTTGACCTGTCCGAACCAAAGACGAGGAAGCGGGAGATGGCCGGTTTGCTGAAAGCTGGTGAAGAACTGGGCTGTCGATTATTGCTCATACTCACCTGGGATGAAGAGGGTGAAGTCAATCACCAAGACAGGACTGTCAAGCTCATTCCCGCCTGGAAGTGGCTGTTGGGCAGAGGAGATGAATTGACATGAATGCTGCACAATATACCTGCCTGGGCCTGTTCGTCGCTGCACTAACCCTCTCCTGCCGGGGGTGCGTCGGCAAGTTGTTTTACTATCCGGATCAGGAGGTTCACGATTTGCCGGCCCGCCATGGCCTTAAGTTTGAAGAGGTGACCTTTTCCAGCAGGGACGGCACACGTCTGTCTGGCTGGTTCATTCCCGCTGTCGGTACGCCGCAGGGAACCGTCATCCACTTCCACGGCAACGCCCAGAACATGACTTCTCATTTCGGCTTTGTCTCCTGGCTGCCGCAGGCGGGCTTCAATCTGTTTGTCTTTGATTATCGCAACCACTGGGGGGACGTTGCTCACTAATCAACTAACCATCCGTGACGGCTTTCGTTGTTTATTTGTTTACTAACACAGGAAATTCCAGGGACATCTTACTCAATTGGGGATACAACAAGTACCGGAGGCTACACATTTGACAAAATCCATTCATGGATTCCGGACTGAAGTCTGTAGGCTTAAGGACGGGCAGGAAAACAGTTGCATAATGGTGACAAATATGTCAACGTTGGTTCGATGAGAAACACACGTCCCATATCATGGATTAAGGCCGCGCGGAGGGAGTTCGAGGAATTCCCACGAGACGTGCAGGGTGATATGTTGAGTGCGCTGACGATAGCTGCCGAAGGCGGCAAATCGGACAATGCCAAGCCGTTTAAGGGAGTTGACGGCGGCGTGTTTGAAATCGCAATAAGGCATCGCGGGGATGCCTTTCGTATGATCTATGCTGTTAAGATCGGTGCGGATATTTGGGTCATCCATGCTTTTCAGAAAAAATCAAAGACAGGAATAAAGACGGCCCAGACAGATACAGA
The DNA here is from genome assembly GCA_031401815.1 of Geobacteraceae bacterium. Classification (GTDB taxonomy): domain Bacteria; phylum Desulfobacterota; class Desulfuromonadia; order Geobacterales; family DSM-12255; genus JANNRW01. Next base: position 3,091 of record JANNRW010000327.1, read on the forward strand.
CCTTATCCGTGACCGCCTGAAACGATTGAAGGAGGCTCTACAATGAGTGACGATTTTGAATTAATACGCGGCAGCGGAAATGTATTTCATGATTTAGGCCGGGACAACGCCGGTCTTGAACAGGCCCGCGCCATACTTGCAGCAGAAATCATCCGCATGCTTGATAAACGCGGGCTGTCAACACGTGCGGCTGAAAAGCTTACCGGTGTGTCACATTCGGAGTTTTCCCGCATCCGCAATGCCCGGCTTGACCGTTTCACCCTGGATAGAATGATAGCAATACTCGGAAAGCTTGACGAGGATGTTGAAGTCAACATTACCTTTCGGCCACGTGTGCATGTAACGCAAAACCTACTTCATGCGTTATGAGAACCACAAATTGCAGATTACCGCTGGCAGTTTCACCCTCACATCCCGCCGCCGTAAACCCTGCCACTTAACTGAGTAGCTGTTCTGTGCTGATGGCATTGAGCAGGTGCCAGGCTTTGCCATACACGATAGTTCCTGGGGGGGAATCTAGGGTACGCCCTTCATATATTCACATTTAACGGATAATTATTCCGGGTTGACTCTCTTAAGTTAGTCACGTAAAATGACCATACAGGAGGTGCACCATGCCACAATACAATATTGCTGAGGCAAAATCGCATTTTTCCGAACTGGTTCAGAAAGCCATGCTCGGGGATGAAATCATCATTGCCAGAGACAACAAGCCGCTTCTGAAGCTCGTTCCCGTGGATGCGATCAAAAAAGAGCGCTGTCCAGGATCGGCAAAGGACAAGATCCTCTATGTTGCCCCGGATTTTGATGAGACGCCGGTCGACTTTGCCGAGTATTCCTGATGCGAGTGCTGCTCGATACCCATACATTTCTCTGGTGGCTCGCCAATGATCCCTCACTTTCCGCCAAAGCCCGCGCTATTATCGCCGATGGCCGTAACGAATGTTTCGTTAGCCTTGCCAGCTGCTGGGAGCTGGCCATAAAATGCAGCCTTGGCAAATTGCGTCTCAGCCAGCCGGTTGAGCGCTTCATCCCCGACGAAATGTCCGCCAACGGTTTTCATCTGCTCGGTATCGATTTTCGGCATGTCGCCAAGGTCGAAACGCTCCCCTTTTATCACCGTGATCCGTTTGACCGGCTCCTGGCAGCCCAGGCTCTGCTTGAAAAGATGACCATAGTTTCCAGCGACACGATCCTGTCCGAGTATGGTGTTAAACGCATCTGGTAATACAGGCTGATCTTTAGCGGATAACTTCTTAACACCCTTTACATATTGAATCCCTGCGGATGGCTTTGGCTACCCGGCTTGTATCTGAAACAGGTTATTGAGGAGGAACTGAAGAATGCAAGGAAGTGAGAACACCATGAGGCTGATGATTTTGACCCTGGCCTTTGTATTAACCTCGGCAGCCATCTCCTCTGCCGGATATCTTGAGCAGTCCAGGGCTGTACCGATTCCGAAGAGTAATCCACAGACAGCTGAAAAAGTGGAACTCGGGAAGAAACTCTTCTTTGACAGAAGACTTTCGGGCGATGGGACCACAAGCTGTGCCACCTGCCATGTTCCGGAACAGGGCTTTGCCGATGGACAGGATATATCGCAGAGTTACCCCACCACGAGGAACTGGAGAAATGCCCAGACCCTCTACAATGTCGGTTTATACAGGACTCTTTTCCATGACGGGAGGGTGAAGACGCTTGAGGAGCAGGCGCTCTTCCCGATGATGTCGGCCTTTGAGATGAACCAGAACCTTGACTTTGTCGAAGAGGAGATTCGAGTCGTACCTGAGTATGTCGAGGCCTTCAGGAAGGTCTTTGGCGGAGAGCCGACTCGTCAGCGTATTGCCATGGCCATAGCTGCCTTTGAGCGGACGATCGTATCGCTTGATGCACCTTATGATAAATTTCTGCAGGGAGATGCCGGGGCATTGTCAGATGATGCCAGGAAGGGGTACGGGATTTTCAGGGGTAAGGGGAGATGCGCAGAGTGTCATCACGGCACCAACCTCTCTGACGACAAATTCTACGCACTCAATCTGCCGGAAAACCCTGAGCTCGAAAGTGATCCTCGCGTCACTGCAACCATGCGTTTTGTGGCCAAGGTTTATCATTATCCGGAGTACAGGACGCTGAAGGAAGATCCCGGCAGGTATCTGATCACCAAGAAGAAGAAGGACTGGAAGGCTTTCAGAACGCCGACCGTACGCGAGGTTTCGCGCACCGCCCCCTACATGCACAACGGTGTCTTTGCAACCATCGAAGAGGTTATTGATTTCTTTGATCAGGGGGGGGGCAAGGGGAACAGATGGCTAAAACCCCTTGGTCTCTCTGAAGAGGAGAAGAAACAGCTTAAGGCATTTCTGATCGAAGGGCTCACCGGCGATGAGCTGAAGATCATCTATCCCAGGGTGCCTTAGCTGACCTAGAATTTAATACGATAACCACTCTGCAACAAAGGGGACGACTACCCTGAAGGAGAATATAAATGATTATCAGCCCGGAACATCAGGATCTTCTCGAAGAGTTCAAAAGAGCAAACGAACTGGAAGTTCAAGCAATTAAAGCCATAAGCGACTACAGGGAATCGACACCAAATCCCGAAAAAGCTGTAGCCAAAAAACTTTTCAAGAAATTTGAGGCTGCACTCGATAGGAAAATGGAGTTGTATGAAAGGCTGAAAGAGTTTGATCTCTCTCAGCCGGAGGGATAATGATTACTCTTTAGCCCGGAAACAGTCTGTTGTGTGGTCGTCCACCATCCCGACCGCCTGCATGAAGGAGTAGCAGATGGTGGAGCCGACAAAGGTAAAACCCCGCCGTTTCAGATCCCGGCTCATGGCATCCGACTCCGGCGTCCTGCACGGGAGCTCCGCCAGAGTGGCCCGGCTCTGCCGGAGCTGCACCCCGTTGACAAAACTCCAGATATACCGGTCGAAACTGCCGAACTCCTGCTGCACCTTCAGAAACGCCCGGGCGTTGATCACCGCCCCCCGTACCTTCAGCCGGTTCCGGACAATCCCCGCATCCTCCAGCAGCGACCCGATCTTCTCCTCGTCATAGGTGGCCACGACCTCTGGCTCGAAGTTGTCGAATGCCCGCCGGTACCCCTCCCGCTTCCGCAGAATCGTAATCCAGGCCAGACCGGCCTGGGCTCCCTCAAGGATCAGAAATTCGAAGAGCAGCCGGTCGTCGTGTACCGGCACCCCCCACTCCTCGTCATGGTACCGGACATAGAGCGGATCGCTCCCCGCCCAGGCGCAGCGGGTCTGGTGGTGAACCTGCGGCTGGTTTAATTTCATATCCTGCTCCTTCACCAGAGGAATGAATGAGGGGTCAAACTACACAATTTATTTTGTCATGAATGCAGGTTTAAACTCTTGAAAGAGTATTTGCGCTTTCAAGAAATCAGCCCTGAGAAAGACTCCGTTCATTATGCCTTTCGATTTTATAAGTTTCTACCACACGATAAAATTAGCCACAAATTAATTATTAAAGATTGCATACAAAAAAAAGAGCCCTGATTTCTCATGGGCTCTTTTTTATTAATTGGTGCGGTGGAATGGACTCGAACCATCACAGGGTTGCCCCCGCCAGCCCCTCAAGCTGGTGCGTCTACCAATTCCG
>JANNRW010000328.1:0-5220 GCA_031401815.1 Geobacteraceae bacterium
CAGGTCAGTGCTGCTCTCGACGCCTACAAAAGGGCTCTTACCTTCAACCCCGAATCCTGGCTCGCCCTCACCAACATATCGCTCCTCTACCTCCAGGAAAATGACCTGCTGAACGCCCGCCACTACATCTTCCGCCACATCGGCGCCTATCCCGAAGACCCCGCCGCCTATGTAAATCTTGGCAGGAGCTACTATCTGGGAGAAAATTATCTCCAGTCAGAAAAGGCGTATCTTGAAGCATTAAAGCGCAAGTCCGACCTTGTTGAACCGGTCATGGCTCTGGCCGATATCTACATGAAAACCGGGCGAAAGCTGCAGGGAGAGGAGATGCTGCGGAGATTCAATGCTCTACAGGGGGGGAAATAACTGCCACTGATTACTTCATGGTGTGAGACCGGTGCGGATCAGCTCTTCATGGAGGATTTCAGCGGCGATCCTGTTCCCTGCGCCGTTCAAATGGACCGGATCCTTTTCAAAGAAGAGTTTTTTCCCTTTTCGTGTCTCTGCGACAAACCTCTCGGTAGTATCAATTACTGTAAGCCCTCTTCCGGCAAGAAGCCTCGTCAGAGCCGGGTAGTACCCCACATCCTGCAAGCTGTTTTTGCTGAGCGCCTCAAGCCAGCTACCATGGGATAGCAGCAGTACGGCAAACTGGCTGCCGTTTTCCCGGCAGACGCGGTTCATCCCCTCTAAAATCGCCACGGTAACCAGCATCCCCTCTTCCTGCGACGTCTCGAAAACCGAATCAGGCATGAACATCCTTGACTCGTTCAGCCGTGCCGCCAGCAGACGGTACAGGTGGGAATTACGGTAAAAAGCTTCTTTGAGGGGTGATCCCGTCTTCTGCAACAAGCGCGCTCCCGGCGGGGGAACCGGCACATTGTTAAGCTTGATCCTGCCTTTATCAAGGGTACAGTAGGGTTTCGACACGCCGGTGTCGATGGAGCTCCTGTTGTCGTTCAGATCGCCGGCAGAAAAGGCAACGACGACCAGATCGGGTGCAAACCGCAGCCCCTCCCGCTCAAGCAGAATCGCCTCCTGATCAGTGCCATAGCCGAATACCCCCAGATTGACGGTTTCGTATCCCGGAAGTCGCTGTTCCAGCAGATCTGAAAACCGGGCAGAGTCGTTGACGCCGTAACCGAAAGTATTGGAATCACCAAGAAAGAGAATCCGCTTCTGCCCCTTTGGTTTGGGCAGCTGCACCTTTTTTCCGCGAAATCCATCGTCATTAATTTCGACTTTTGTCAACGGCACGCTGTCGTCAGGCTGCTTGATTTGGCCGACAGCGCCTTTGCGGTTCACCCAGCCAAGGTCAGGATCATACTGGACAAAAAAGTTGACCGTCGCTCCGGTCACCCTGATTTTTTGCGGAAAGAAGAGTGCCAGCATGGTCTCGGACAGCAGCACTCCTGCAAACATACCGCCGATTATCAGGAGAAGGTTAACGGCGATTTTCCTGAAAATCCGGTCGTTCATCCGACTGCAGAGTTATTCAGCAACTGGTTGATGCGGTTGAGCTCCTGACTGGCAGCGGTACGGTAAAACTCGCACCGGCAGGCGAGATACAGGTCGATTCCGGTGTCGGTTTGCTCGACAGCTCCGACAATCTCGCGGCGATACAAGAACAGTCGCCAGCAGAGGGCAAGCGTCGCAATGATGAAACCGGCATAGGCTAGCCAGTCGCCATGCTGCTTGACCACCAGAAAGCGAACCCAGAACGGCATCTCCCTTAAGACAAGCCTATTGCCGTCGAGCGACATACTCTCCCCTGCCTTGAGCGTACTGGCAGCAATCATCACTCCGTTCTTACTCGCCTCCAGGCGCATAGCCGGGTTGCTGAAGGCATCTGAACCTGATTGGTCAACGCCGTCAACAACCAGATGATCCGAAAAGTACCGCGCTTCGATCTCGTAACCGTAGAGACGAAAGCGGTCTTTTTTCCCCTTTGCCACATCGAGCTTGACATAGGCGCCATCAAGATCCCGCCCTCTTTCATCCTGGATGACCACAAGCGGCGCCACACCAAGATCATTAACCAGAAACGAAGTAACACCAGACTTGTAAGGCCGGTTGATATCGGCAGTGTGAAGCATGCCCCGGTCGTCCCGCAGACCGACCACCAGACCGGTGGCAACATTCTGCTCCACCTGCGGTTGGACCGACTCAAGGACCAGACCGGTCGAAGGGGGTGCGCCGATCTTCGGCATTCGCGGGGAGCCTTTGTAACGTGAAAGTTCGCCGTGAAATGCTTCACCGACGCCCATCTCCAGGTAACCGACGAATTTTGTATAAGTGGTAATGACACCTGCCAGAAGTATCAGAAAGAAGCTTAGATGAAACAGTAGAGTCGCCAGAGGTGAGAGCCGGTTTTTCACGGCATAGAACCGCTCGGCATCGCCGAAGATGCGGTACCCTGCCCGCGCCAGGACGTTCTGCACGGCGCCATAACTGCGATCCTCCAGCGTCACTGCCAACTTCATCGGATACGACGCTGCCGTGCGGGGGTCATCGATCTTTTCCGGGAAGGTTTCTACCCGCTTCAGCACCAGCGGAATCCGCTGCCACATAACCATGACAAGATTCAGGAAGAAAAAACACCAGAGAGCCAGAGTAACCGGTGAGGTGTAGACCTCCGTCAAACCCAGAGTCTCCATGACGCTGAAGAAGAGAGGCGAGCCAGCCTTCATCTGCAGATAATCCTGTTTTTTCAACAGTTCCTTCTGGGGGAGGATAAAACTCAGGAGAAACATTGTCGTAAGCGAAATGATCAGGGTCAGGGTGAAACGGAGAGAGGCAAGATATTTGCTGATAGCATTCATCATGGTCAGTAGCGCCTGAGCTTAACCCATTCTGAAGACATGCACCGTGCTCTTCATGATCAGCGAAACTCCGAAAAAGTTAATTATGACGGTCATGAGAGCAGCGATCATCAGCCAGGCAAAACGGCTCCCCCGCCACCCCATAGTTACCCTGAGATGAATGGCGACCCCGTACATGAGCCAGGAGATAAGTGACCAGGTCTCGATCGGATCCCAGCTCCAGTAGCTCCCCCAGAGATCCTTGGCCCAGATGGCACCCGCAACGATCATCACCGCATTTGTGATGAAACCGAACACCAGGTAGCGAAACATCATATCGTCAAGGTAGTCGTTACTCCCGAAACGTTGATAGAATTCAACAATCTGGCCAGCCCGCTCCTTTTTCTCCCTGAGAAGGTACAGGACGCCGACTCCCATGGCAAGCACATAGGCGCCGAAAGAGAGCCAGGCAAAAAAGACATGGAAGAAAAGCCAGAAGGATTTCAGGGTGGCATCTAGCGGTGAAAGCACCGGATTACGCATCACGCCGTACCCCATGATAAGCAGCACCGCCGGGAGTGTCGCAATCCCGATGACCCGGATCGGCTTGTGTCTGATGCAGACGTAAAGAGTGGAGAGGACAATAAACCACCCCCCCATCAGGCCGTTGTCGTAATTGGAACTCCAGGGGAGATGCCCCTGAGCCGCATAACGGGCTGCGATAGCTGCAGTATGCATACCGAGGCCTGTAGCTGTTATTGCCAATAGTTTGCCGAGCACCCTGTCGTTTCTGAACACGACCGCATAGCAGAAACCGCCGCTGGCCAGACAGTAGATCGTCAGGGCTGTCCAGAAAAATATTGACTCATAAAATGACATTTTTCAGCTCTCCTTGTTTTGCTGCTTTCGGCTGCGAAGGTAGCAGCAGATACTCCAGAAATGAACGCCAAAGAAAAAAGTGCAGCAGACAATGAAAAAGACCTTGCCGGTATAACGCCTCACTTGAAAGATAGCGCTCCGTTTGACCTCCGGCATGGTAACCATGAAGGCGTCAACCTTCAGCGGGGTACGCATGTCCACTTTCCCTTCGGTAATCTTCAACTTCCCCCTGCGGGCAGCGATCTGAAACACAACCCCGCCAGGATCAGCAGCATCCTTGATGCGCCTGACTGTGAACTCATACGGATTGTTCACGAACATGAAAGAATCCTGGCCGATTGGTGAGTCGAGATCGAGCCTGACGTACTCCCGCGCAATAGTCCCGCCCTTGACGGCAGTCAGCTCAATGAGGGGCATGACGCCTCGCTTGAGCAGACTGAGTTCAACGCCTTCGGCAGCCAGCACGGACTCCCGGGAGGCAAGCGTCCGGCCACCCGGACCGGGAATAATGGTAAAGCCTGCCGGTTGTCCCGCAGGCGCTATAGAGGCGAGCACGAAAGCCGGTGCCGGAACCCGTGCCAGCGGGCCCTTTCTGATGTCGCTGTAGGCGGCAGCAATCGGCTCATATGCTTCGCCTTCTGCCATGATCATTGTACCTTCGAAGCGAAACAGGTAGACCACCATTGTCGAGATAAGCAGAGCCAACGCAGAAACTGGCAGGAAGATCGGGAACAGACCATCCTGATGACGCTTTCGGATAGTTATGGCCACGGCTGCAGTCGTCATAACGAGCAGCAGTATGAAAAATATCCGGAAGGTTAAGAGATCGAGGGCTCCCCAGGAATCAGCCAACGCACCGGTAGTGGCAAGATAAAAAGATACGCCGAGCAAAGCAAGGGCTACGGACGAATATATCAGTGGACAGGCAAATCGCCGTAAAACGCTAGTGAACATCTTTCAACTCCTTCAACAGTCCACTACTGCGATGTACCAGCCACCTGCCATCCCTGTTCAGCAGAACGTATCGGAATTCGTCATCCAGTCCTTTTATAATGTCGAGTTCGTCTTTGTTCTCGGCATTACGGTACTGGTAGTTCCACGCTTCCCTGGTACGGACAATCGCTGTTCGTGGGTCTTGCCATTCTACCGCCAGAATCTCCAGCGAAGCAAGGTCGTACACCAGGACCTGCTTCCCCATGGTATTGACGCCGGTATCCATGTAGAGCTTATGGCGCATTGTTTTGGTTGCCGGCAGGTCATCGCTGTTGGTCCTCCCCATGGAAGCGGAGAGGTCGGCGACCAGGCTGTTAAAATGTTTGACCGTCTGCCTGATGCTCGCTTCTTCTGCCGCATTGAACTTACCGCCGCCCAGCGCGTAGCTGAAATGGTCGCGATCCAGAAGTAACCCTGTAGCGACTATCAACGCCAGTGAAAGGATACCTGGAATGAGTGGATGGATGATTCTGAAGCCGGAATTCATGTGTGAAAATCCTGATATATCGTCACGCTCTACTCTTTTGCGCCGACCTTGTGCAGCAGC
>JANNRW010000329.1:0-14066 GCA_031401815.1 Geobacteraceae bacterium
GGCCTGGCGACTCCGCAAGGATCTGCAGTACACCCCCCGCACCTATGTTGACTGGATCATTCAGGTGATCAAGGTCAAACGAACCCTGAATCAGGATGAGCTTGTTGCTTCCCTGCGTGAGGGGCTTGATATTTCGCTCCAGGCAGGGACTACCATGGTTGGGGATATTCTAAGCGATTCACGCCTCCTCCCTGCCTACAGAAACAAACATCTGTCAGGACGGATTTATCTTGAACTTCTCGGCCAGGAAGCCAGGCTCGAAGATCTTCCCCAATTAGTCAGACAGCATAAAGAGAGGGTACCTGGTAATTTTCTTGCCGGGATTGCCCCGCATGCCCCCTTTACTGTGTCGGCTGACTATTTCAGCTCAATACTGGCAGCAGCCCGCAGTATCGAACTCCCCTTAACCATGCATCTTGCAGAGTCAAAGGAAGAGGGTGCATTTTTTCATGATTCAACCGGCAAGATAGCCTCCCGGTTATATCCTTTTGTCAACTGGAGCTCTTATCTCCCCTCGCCACTCCGCACGACCCCTGTCGGCTGGGTGAATGCTGCTGCCGGTCTGGGCTCTGATTTTCTCGCAGTGCACGGGGTGCACATCAATCCGGCTGATGCCCGCATTATCAAGGAGAGCGGCGCTTCACTGGTACTCTGCCCGCGTAGTAACGACAGACTTGATGTTGGCATCGCTCCGGTGGCACTGTTCAAGAGCCTTGATATTCCATTGGCTCTTGGCACTGATTCACTTGCCAGTAATGATTCTCTTTCAATGTGGGATGAAATGCGCTATCTGCTGGAGCTTTTCCCAGCTCTCTTCTCTCCTGCGGAGATACTTAAAATGGGGACACTCCAGGGGGCAGGAGCAATTGGCCGGGGATTTGACTCCGGGAGTATCGAGCCAGGCAAACGTGCCGACTTTGTGCTGATTGAACTCCCTGCATCGTCCTCCTCAACCCGGATTGAGGAGGAGATACTTTACAGAAGCTCTGTACGCGGTGTCTGGTCAGGGGGAGAGGTGGCTGTACGGGCAGACTGATCCGATCATATTTTTAGTGTCATAATCAGACCGGATTTGTTACAGTTGAAGCATGGGTGAAAAGCTGATCTGCAATAACAAAAAGGCTTACCACGAATTTTTCATCGAAGAAAAATTTGAAGCCGGAATGGTTTTGACCGGAACTGAAGTGAAATCGCTCAGGATGGGGCGAGCAAACCTGCAGGACGCTTTTGCCCAGATTAGATACGGCGAGGCATTTCTGAATAATCTGCATATCTCCCCATATGCCTTTGGAAACCGCGAAAATCACGATCCTGACCGGATGCGCAAACTCCTGCTGCACAAAAAAGAGATCGTAAAGCTTTTCAGCAAGATCAGGGAGCAGGGGTACACACTTATACCCTTAAGGCTTTACTTCAAGGATGGCATGGTAAAGGCTGAACTTGGGCTGGCAAAAGGGAAGAAGCTCTATGACAAGAGAGAGGATCTCAAGGAGAAAGATCATAAACGCGATATGGCGCAGGCTTTTAAAGGCAGGTTGAGATAGAGATAGAGATAGAGATAGAGATAGAGATAGAGTAAAGCCTTTCTAAACCTATATCTGTGAGCGAAGCGAACGAATACCTCAACCTGTGAGCGAAGCGAACGAATACCTCAACCTGTGAGCGAAGCGAACGCAAACCTCAACCTGTGAGCGAAGCGAACGAATACCTCAACCTGTGAGCGAAGCGAACAAAAACAAGGGGGTGTAAAGGTTTCGACGGGGGTAGGAAGCAAAGGTTGCATGCCGGGGATGTGGGTTGGCCCCGTAAAAAAACCCGCACGGCTTTAAATGCCGACAATTATAATTACGCTGTAGCAGCTTAATACCCTGCTACCGTCCGCCCGCGCTCTTCTCGGGGGTTAGGAACGGACGTCATTTACTCGAGATAGTTTCCTCGCATGCCTTTGGCGGGAAAGCGAAATCAAAGGAGGATCGCGGTTGAGTATCCTGTTCAGTGGAGACAGAGACTGTTAAATCCAGATACTGAAACAAGCATGTAGACCCCTTATGCGTATGACTTTCGGACGCGGGTTCGATTCCCGCCACCTCCACCAATCAAGAATCCGGCTACATTAGCTGGATGATGGAAGCCCCTTGCAAAAGGGGCTTTTTGTTTTGTTCTTCGACTTGGGGGTTTATTATTCGTGACGCAATAAAGTTGAGAGCTTGGGGAAAAAGTGGGGTATCCGTAATGCGGAGAAGATAACGGCTCAGGTTTTTGCTGTTTTGGTAAACTGGAAGGAGAGTTGCAACTGGCTTTCCAGCAACTCTTGACCCGTTTGAGTTAATCAGCTATCTTCCGGAGTATCAAGCTTAAGGAGTCTGTTATGCCGCGTCCTGACTGGGATGAATATTTCATGGAGATTACCCGTCTTGTTTCAAGACGTTCAACCTGCATAAGAAGACAGGTTGGTGCGGTGCTGGTGAAAGAGAAGCATATCCTTGCAACCGGGTATAACGGCTCTCCTGCCGGGATAGCTCACTGTCTTGATGTTGGTTGCCTGCGGGAGAAGATGGGAATCCCTTCAGGTGAGCGGCATGAACTCTGTCGCGGCCTTCATGCCGAGCAGAATGCCATCATCCAGGCTGCAAGGCATGGCACGAACATAAATGGCTCATCCCTGTACTGTACCAACATGCCCTGCATCATCTGCTCTAAGATGATTATCAATGCCGGTATCACCCGGATAGTCTATGCTGAGGGGTATGCAGACCAGCTTGCGATTGAGATGATAGCTGAATCCGGAATTGAAGTGACCAGGTTTTCAGAAAACCCGCTTTAAGGAGAGTTATTGATGAAATGTCCATTCTGCGCTTTTGCCGATACAAAAGTGATCGATTCCCGACCTGACAGGGACAGTGCAGCCATTCGCCGCAGAAGGGAGTGTGAGTCCTGCAGTCGCCGTTTTACGACACATGAGAGGGTTGAAGAGGTGTTGCCGCTCATACTGAAAAAAGATGGTCGCAGGGAAGCATATGCAAGGGGCAAGGTGGTTGCCGGAATAAAAAAGGCGTGCGAAAAGCGCCCGGTTCCGATTGAGGCGATTGAAAGAATGGTGGATCTTCTTGAGGGGCGACTCCTTGAGTCTGGCGACAAAGAGGTGCCGAGCACGGTTGTAGGTGAATGGATAATGAACGGGCTTCACGAACTCGATGAAGTTGCATATGTCCGGTTTGCATCTGTCTACAGGTCGTTCAGGGATATCAATGAATTCATGGCCGAATTGCAGGATCTGCTCAAGGGGGAGCAGGTGCGGGCAAAGTTGAAGAGTTGAATGGTTGATGAGGCACTATTCGTGACCAATTTTAATCTGAATATGATGCGCCGTGCTCTTGTTCTTGCGCGGCGGGGCTACGGGAAGACCTCCCCAAATCCTGCTGTCGGTTGTGTGATTGTAAGGGATGGCAACATTATCGGTGAGGGATGGCATAAAAAGGCAGGTGCTCCGCATGCCGAGGTGAATGCCCTTGCTGCTGCCAGGGGGATGGCAAGAGGAGCAGATCTTTATGTGACCCTGGAGCCCTGCTCTCATTTCGGCAAGACCCCGCCTTGCGCCGATGCACTGATTGCTGCCGGTATTTCAAAGGTCTTTATCGGGATGACAGATCCGAATCCGCTGGTGAGTGGCAAAGGTATCAAGCGGCTGCTGGCCGCAGGTATTCAGGTTGAGTGCGGAGTTCTGGAGTCGGAGTGTAGTCGTCTGAACGAGGCTTTTTTGAGGCATGTGACTACCGGTTTTCCTTTTGTCGTTCACAAAGGTGCAATGACGCTTGATGGTCGTACTGCAACCAGCAGTGGTGATTCCCGCTGGATTACTTCAGCGGATGCGCGAAAGCTTGTTCATCGGCTTCGTTCGAAAATGGATGCAGTCATGATCGGCTCCGGGACACTCCTGACGGATGATCCTGAACTTACCGTGCGCCTGGCGAAAGGGCGCACTCCGCTCCGGATTGTTGTAGACAGCCAGTTACAGACTCCGGTTGACTGTTGTCTTTTGCAGGATGCGAAGAGATTGCCGGTGATTATTGCAACAGTTTCTGCTGATCCTGAAAAACATTCGGTTTTGGCGGCAAAGGGGGCGGAAATCCTTGTCTGTCCGGAAAACAGCGGCAAGGTGGATCTTGTTCATCTGCTGGCAACTCTCGGAAACCGGGGTGTCCAGTCGATTCTGCTTGAAGGGGGGGAGACTCTGGCAGGGGAGATGCTCAGGCTGGGGTTGATCGACAAATTCCTTTATTTTCTTGCGCCAAAGCTTTTGGGAGGAACCGGCAAGGGGCTTTTTGCCGGAGAGTCTGTCAGCAGGATGAGTGATGCCATACCGGTCAGGATTGAACGAATAAGGCGAGTCGGTTGTGACATTCTTGTAGAGGCATATCCGGAGGGAGCATGTTCACTGGATTGATAGAAGATATTGGCAAGGTGCTGAAACTGGAGCGGCGAGGTGATGCAGCCAGGCTGACCGCAGGGACGATGCTGCCGCTGTCCGGGATAAAAAATGGCGATTCGATTGCAGTCAATGGGGTCTGTCTGACAGTTGTAGCCATGGGCAGCAACTCGCTGACTTTTGATGTCTCTCCGGAAACACTTCGCACTGCCGGTTTTGGCAGGCTCTCACCAGGGTGTGCAGTTAATCTTGAACAGGCGCTCCGTCTGTCAGACCGCCTTGGCGGACATCTGGTCACGGGTCATATTGATGCTGTAGCAACGATATCAGGGAGACGGGAGGTGTCAGGCAACATTGTCCTCACTTTCAGATTCCCTGCCGAGTGCGCCAGATTCATAGTCCCCAAAGGGTCGATTGCAATCGACGGTATCAGCCTGACAGTCAACAGTGTGACTGCTGACAGTTTTACAGTCAATATCATCCCGCATACTGCCGGCATGACCACGCTCTGTTTGCGTAAAGTTGGCGATGAAGTAAATATTGAGACCGATATTATCGGAAAATATGTTGAGCGGCTTCTGGGTGAGAAGGGTTCTGCATCAGTCGGCTTGACAATGCAGGGTCTGCTTGAGAACGGTTTTGGGTGAAAGTAGTTAGTTTCACGGTTTGGTTTCATTGACTAAGCAGGCCGCTCACCAGTGGGGGGCTTTTTCTGTTTCTCTTTCAGGTTCAATCGGGTATAAAAATAGATCGTATCATCCGGTTGCTACAGGGGGTAATATATGTTCAGGGAAGAGATTGCAAAAGTAGAAGAGCTTTTGGAGCGTATCAACAAGCTTCGGGGGTCTCTTTGACATAGATCGCAAGCGTGAGGATATCCTGGAGATAGAGTCACGGATTTCTGCTCCAGGCTTCTGGGACAACAATGAGTCTGCCCAGGTTGTACTTCGGGACAGAACTGTCATGGAGAAGATTGTTGATGCATGGGACAGGCTTGTTCGCCAGGCAGAGGATATTCAACTTCTGATCGAACTTGGTAGCGATGCTCTGGATGAAGCGACCCTGCATGAGGTCAATACCCTTAACCAGGAGCTTGAAAAGGGGGTTGCAGCAGCGGAGTTTCAGCGGATGCTCTCAGGCTCTCATGATCGAAGTTCCTGCTTTTTTTCCATAAACTCCGGTGCAGGGGGGACTGAATCCCAGGACTGGGCTGAGATGCTTCTCAGAATGTATCTGCGTTACTGTGAGCGGAAGGGGTGGAAGTGCGACATTACCGAGTATCAGCCAGGGGACGAGGCAGGGATGAAAAGCTGCACACTGGCTGTTACCGGTGAGTATGCTTACGGATATCTGAAAGCTGAAGCTGGAATTCACCGCCTTGTCCGTATCTCCCCCTTTGACAGTAATGCCCGTCGCCATACCTCCTTTGCATCGGTCTTTGCTTTCCCGGAGATTGCTGATGACATAGATGTCAGGATTGTGGAGTCTGACTTAAGGGTAGACACCTTTCGTTCCGGAGGGGCAGGGGGTCAGCATGTCAATACAACCGACTCTGCTGTCAGGATTACCCATCTGCCGACAGGGATAGTGGTTGCCTGCCAGAGCGAGCGAAGCCAGCATATGAACAAGGCTTCAGCGCTCAAGGTTCTCCGTTCAAAACTTTATGAGAAAGAGCTGCAAGAGCGTGAAGCAACAGCTGCAGAGTTCTCTGCTGACAAAAAGGAGATTGGCTGGGGGAGCCAGATTCGCTCTTATGTCCTGCATCCATACAAAATGGTGAAAGATCTGCGCACCGGGGTTGAAACCGGGAACCCTGATGCCGTGCTGGATGGTGAGCTGGAAGAGTTTATCGTAGCATTCCTGATGGGGGTAAGGAGGAGTGTGACGGATGAGTGATTATTTCCGTTTATTGTCTCTTACGATCTTTCTGGCTGTGACTCTCTTGTATGCCGGGGTTGCTTCGTCAGTGGAGCCTCAAGTTGTAACCGGCATAAGCAGGCTTGGTTACTCCATTCAGATCGGTGCCTTTGCCAATCTGAAAAATGCCGAAAGGCTGACTGCAAAGCTTCAGTCACACGGCATCGAAGCATTCTATTTCCGTAAGGACAGCGGGGTCTACGTAGTTCGCTTTGGTGATTACCGCGCCAGGGAGGCTGCCAGAAAAGGGGCGGAAAAACTGGTTGCGCAAAAGCTGATCGGCAGCTATTTTATTGCTTCTCCGGATGCGGTTTTCAGAAAGGATTCGAAAACAAAGCCTCTCCCCTTGTCGCAACGAGAGTCGCAAGACCTAGTAAAGGGGGGTAAAGGCGATATAGGTACAATTGCCGCTCGTACAGCTGAACGTTTTGTCGGAATTCCGTACAGGTGGGGTGGCAACAATGTTGTTGAGGGGATGGATTGCAGCGGTTTTGTGAGAGCTGTTTACAATCTTTGTGGTATCAATATTCCGAGAACCTCGGCAGAGCAGTTCAGGGTAGGGGAGTCTGTCGGCAGAACTGAACTACAGGACGGGGATCTGGTTTTTTTCGGAGCAACTTCCGTGAAGATCAACCATGTTGGTATTTATGTCGGTGGCGGACGTTTTGTTCATGCGCCCAGACGTGGAGATGAAATCAAGGTTTCAACCCTTGATGAGACCTACTTCTCCGGTAGATTCATTGGTGCAAAGAGATATTTTTGAGGTGATCTTATGGCTGTAATCAAACCTTTCAGGGCTCTTCGTCCCCCTGCAGAGCTTGCTGCACGTGTGGCTGCCCCCCCTTATGATGTCATGAGCACTGCTGAAGCCAAAGTCATGGCTGCTGATAATCAGTACAGTTTTCTTCATGTTTCCCGTCCTGAGATAGACCTCCCCCTTGAGGTTGATATTCACTCTGAACCTGTTTATCAGAAGGGGCGCGAGAATCTGCAGAGCTTTATTGCAGAAGGTGTTCTTCTACAGGATGAGTCTGACTGCTACTATGTATACCGTCAGAAGATGGGGGCTGTTGTTCAGACAGGTCTTGTTGTCTGTTCAGGGGTAGATGACTATCAGAGCGGTGTTGTCAGAAAACATGAATTGACAAGGGCAGACAAGGAAGAAGACAGGGTGATGCATATCGATTATCTCGATGCCAACGATGAGCCGGTTTTCTATACCTATCGGCATGATCCTGACATAAGTTCGATTGTTGCTTCAGCTGCCGACTCCTGCCCGGAGTATGATTTTATTGCTTCTGACGGGATTACCCATACTTTATGGGTAATCAGGGATGAAAAGAGAATCACCGCCCTTACCGAAACTTTCAGCAGAATCCCGTATCTTTATGTGGCTGACGGTCATCATCGCACTGCTGCTGCAAGCCGTGTCAGAGAGTTGCGCAAACAGATGAATCCGTTACATTCAGGAGCTGAAGAGTATAACTATTTTCTTACAGTCATATTTCCTGATACCGAGTTGAATATCATGTCATACAACAGAAGTGTCAGAGACCTGAACGGTCACTCTCTTGCAGAGTTCATGGCGCTTGTCAGCCGCAACTTTGAAATAACTCCGCAGTCAGGAAGATATGAGCCGCTGGAGCCTCATCGTTTCGGCATGTATATCGCTGACAACTGGTACGAACTTGCTGCCAGAGAGGACTCCTTTAATTCTGACGACCCGGTCGGCTCTCTTGATGTATCGATATTGCAGAATAATCTGTTAAGCCCGGTTCTGGGGATCAGAAATCCCCGTACCGACCAGCGGATAAATTTTGTCGGTGGTATTCGTGGCTCCGGAGAGCTTGAAAAACTGGTTGACATAGGTGAGTATGAAGTTGCTTTTGCGCTTTTTCATACAACTATTGAAGAGCTGATCAAGCTGGCGGATGCGGACAGGATCATGCCGCCAAAGTCAACATGGTTTGAGCCTAAACTCAGATCCGGACTGTTTGTTCATCTGCTTGCCTGATAATTAAATACAGGAGAGTTTGCTAGTGCAAAATATCGATAAATTTACTGTTCTGTTTCTGATTGTTGCAAGTTTCCTGATACCTGCCTGTACGCAGCAGGATACGCAGCAGAAGGAGCAGCAGAAAAAACCGGAGGTGGTAATGCAGAATCCCGAAAATCAAAAGAGTGCTGTAAAGACACCATCAGGGCTTCAGTACGAAGATCTGGTTGCTGGGAGTGGTGCCTCGCCGACATTCGGCAAAAATGTCATAGTCCACTATACCGGCTGGCTGTTAAATGGAAACAAGTTTGACAGCTCGGTTGATCGTAATGAGCCATTCAGTTTCAGGATTGGAAAGGGTGAGGTTATCAAGGGTTGGGACGAAGGTGTCATGAGTATGAAGATAGGTGGCAAGCGGAAGCTGATTATCCCTCCCGAGCTTGGTTATGGCTCAAGAGGGGCTGGCGGGGTGATTCCTCCGAATGCAACCCTCATATTTGAAGTGATTCTGCTGGATATCCGCTAAAGATCATGAGAACAACTTTCATCGGTTTATCTCTCTTCCTGGCTCTGACCCTTTACTATTCGTCACCGGCATCAGCAGAGAGGCTTGTAACGTTTTATCTTGACGGAGCGGTTGTCGAGCAGGATGCAAACGCCAGGAAAGGTTATCTGGAGATACAGCTTCCAACAGGTTACAGAGCCGATTCTCTGAGGATCAGGCCAAAGACCGGGACAAGTATTGAACGGGTCGAGATTTCCCCTGTGGCTGTCTCCCGCAAGCTTGAGGCAGAGCTCGCCCTTATTGATGAGAAGGAGGAGCTTCTCCATGACAGGCTAAAGGCGCTTGCCATTAAAGAGAATATATTCAAATCTGCCGCAAAATCCCAGAGCGCCAAAGCGCCCAAAAAGACAAAAAACAATCCGGAACCGATAAAGTCTATCAAGCAGGGGACTGATTACGCCATCGCTCAGCTGGAAGCTGTTTTTCAGTCAAAACGACGAGCCGAGAAGGAGCTGAGGCAGCTGGAGGAGAGACGTAACAGGTTGAAAGCCGATGGGCAGGTTGGAGGGGGGGTAGCCAGGATCTGGCTCTCAACCACACAGGGTGGAGTCAAGCTGTTTTTTCACCAGAACAATCGTTTCTGGAGCCCCTCCTATGAATTGCGAGCTGTATCCGGAGGCAAGGCAAAGCTCTCGATCTTTCCCGGCAAGGTTTCCGTAATGACCGGGGAGAGAGCCAGAGTCGTTCTTGCGCCAATGGAGAGTTCGAGCAGTTCAACTTCATGGGAATTTGCCGGTCAGAACAGGGCTCTTCAGGTTAAAGAGCTTGAAGTTGCAGGAAAACCTGTTGGTGCTCTCTACCTGTCGCCCCTCACCCTCTTGATTACCAATACAACTGATCTT
The DNA here is from genome assembly GCA_031401815.1 of Geobacteraceae bacterium. Lineage (GTDB taxonomy): Bacteria > Desulfobacterota > Desulfuromonadia > Geobacterales > DSM-12255 > JANNRW01. The sequence goes on from JANNRW010000329.1 coordinate 9,747, forward strand.
GACCTCCCTCCAGGCGAGCTTGCCTGCTATCTGGATGGAGAGTATTTCGGAGCCGGAAAATTTGCTGGGCTAGGCTCCCTGAAGTCGATCAATTTTGACTGCAAGACACAATAACAGACTTACGATCATCTCAGGAGCTCGAAGTGACAATAAAACAGACCTGTTTTCATAAAATTGCTTTACTGTTGACTGCTATTTCTCTTCTTTCAGCCTGCGGAAGCAGTTCCTCTTCATCTTCTATCCCGACTTCAATACCTGCTACCGAGGTGGCTTATTACGCGCACAATCTGGTATTTCGCAACAGTACAACCCTCTCTGTCGGCTATAACGGCTATGGTCAGCTTGGTCTTATCACCGTCCTTAACACTGATGATTTTGGGAACAGATCGGTTCCCGTCTATATTACAGGAAATCTCCTTTTCAGCGGTTTTGCGACCGGCGGCAATCACTCTCTGGCCTTTTTCAACAACAGTACGGTAAGAAGCTGGGGGAACAACAGACTGGGGCAGCTTGGGCTCGGGAGTACGAATACTCTCACGCACAGCAGCGTTCCGGTGAAAGTTGATGGACTCATCCTTGTCAAGCTCCTGGCTGCCGGAGGGGATCATTCACTTGCTCTTAAAGGCGATGACACTCTCTGGGCCTGGGGGAGCAACGAACGAAGGCAGCTTGGAGTGACAGCTGCTGCGCCATCAGGGTACAGCAAGACCCCGGTTCGAGTCGGAGCCGGGGTTCCGGGTTTCTCAGGCATCAGCTCAATTGCTGCCGGCGGAAGATTTTCGCTTGCAAGAGCCAGCGGCTCTGTTTATGCCTGGGGTGAGAATATCAAGGGTCAGATCGGAAAACCACTGACATTTGCTTCATATTCCATCCCCTGGCGAGTTGGAGTTAATGAGACACAGCCATTAACAGGTGTTGTCGGTATTGCTGCCGGCGGGGCGACCGCTTATGCAATTGCCAGTGACAAGACTCTCTGGGCCTGGGGTAACAGCAATACAGGTCAGCTTGGTAATGGTTCGAAGATCGCAACCTATGTTCCTGTGAAGGTGCAGAAATCAACCGGAGGTGATCTGACCGGTGTTGTCCATGTTGCCGCAGGTATCCAGCATGCACTTGCCCGGCTCGATAGCGGTGAGGTATGGGCCTGGGGTTACAACTCCCTCGGGCAGCTTGGAAGCGGCCTCTTAACGGACAGTGCTGTAGCTGTCAAGGTAGTTCTGACTCCGGCAGCCACCGATATCCGGGCATTTGGTTCTTCTTCGATGGCCAGGGCAGGGGGGGTATGGTATGTCTGGGGGGATAACAGCTACGGTCAACTCGGCACAGGCACTACCGGGAAGATACTTCTGCCGGAAAAGATGTCGGGTTTATAATCTATCCTGTTGAAATCAAAGTTGCTTTAAACAGATCAAGGGGGTTATGAACCCCCTTTCTGCTTGACTTTAGAGATCTGTCTGGGCTATGTTTCACGATTGTTATTCAGGCAGTTAAATGGTTGAAAGGGAGTTATGTGGAAGAGTTAAGTGAACTGTTGCTTCAGAGAAGGCGCAAGGTCGATGCTTTATGGGAGGCGGGGGTAAATCCCTATCCAAACGATTTTCGTCCGGAACATACATCAGCCGATCTGGATGCTGCTTTTGGCGCTTTAAGGGAGATTCCGGAAAATTCTGCCACTTTTGTAGTTGCCGGTCGTCTGATGGCGCGACGCTCTTTTGGCAAGGCTGCCTTTATCCAGCTCCAGGATCGTAAAGGGCGGATGCAGCTCTATGTGCGCAAGGATGTCATCGGGGACGAGGCTTTTGAAATATTTGAAGGGTTTGATATTGGCGATATTGTAGGTGCCTCTGGCTGGCCATTCAGAACCAAGACCAATGAGCTCTCTCTCCATGTTACCGCGATAAGGATGCTGACCAAATCGTTTCTTCCGCTCCCCGAAAAGTTCCATGGACTTACTGATGTCGAAACCCGTTACAGGCAGCGTTATGTTGATCTGATCATGAACCCTGAAGTGCGAGAAGTTTTTATCAAGCGCTCAAGGATTATCAATCTTGTCCGTGAATTCATGGTCAGTCGTGATTTTCTTGAAGTTGAGACTCCGATGATGCAGCAGATTCCGGGCGGTGCAACTGCGCGGCCCTTCATTACCCATCATAATGCTCTGGATATGCAGCTTTATCTCCGAATTGCACCTGAGCTATATCTGAAAAGGCTTGTTGTAGGCGGCTTTGACCGGGTATTTGAAATCAACCGCAACTTCCGCAACGAAGGGATTTCGATCCGCCATAATCCAGAGTTTACCATGATGGAGTTCTATCAGGCGTATGCAACTTTTGAAGATCTTATGGACTTTACCGAGGAGATGCTCTGTCATGTGGCCCAGGAGCTGCTCGGTTCACTTGATTTTTCTTACCAGGGGGCAGATATCAGCTTCAATCGTCCCTGGAAGCGTCTTACAGTGAAAGAGGCAATTACGGTTTATGGCGGAGTCCCTGCAAAAACCGTCAATGATCGTGAACTTGCACTGGCGTATGCCAGAAGTATAGGGCTTGATCTGCCTGAAGATATCTCCTGCGGGAAGCTGATCATGGAGATCTTTGAAGAGGTAGCCGAGCCGAAGCTGATCCAGCCAACCTTTATTACTGCCTATCCTACGGAAATCTCTCCTCTTTCAAGAAAAAATGATCATGATCCGGAGATTGTCGACAGATTCGAGTTTTTCTGCGCTGGTCGTGAAATGGCGAATGCCTTTTCCGAGCTGAACGATTCAGTGGATCAGAAAGAGCGGTTTCTTGCACAGGTTGATGCAAAGGACAAGGGGGATGAAGAGGCTCATTATATGGATGAGGATTACATCAGGGCTCTTGAGTACGGCCTTCCACCCACTGCCGGAGAAGGAATCGGCATTGACAGGCTAGTAATGCTGCTTACTGATTCACCATCTATCCGTGACGTTATACTCTTTCCGCAGTTAAGGAAGGAAAAGTAAAGGCGGGAACCGGGAACAGTCTCTGCGATCGATTTTTAACGATTTCTGACTACTGACCCCTGACTCCTGACCCCAGGTCTTTAAATGCCCTATGAACTGTTCATAAGTTTTCGCTATCTGAAATCCAAGCGCAAGTCTGCCTTTATCTCCATAATTACCCTGATTTCAACTGCCGGGGTTGCACTTGGCGTCATGGCACTTATTATCGTGCTGGCGGTAATGACCGGGTTTGAGATGGATCTGAAGGACAAGATTCTGGGGACAAATGCTCATATTGTTGTTCTGAAAAATGGTGGACAGATTGATGATTATCAAGGGTTGATGAAGCGGCTTGCCGGGTATGAAGGGGTTGAAGCTGTAACCCCTTTTATCTACAACCAGGTAATGATTGCTTCGGGTAAAAATGTTTCAGGCGTTGTCCTTCGGGGCATTGAACCTGAGTCTGACATGAAGGTGACAAATCTTCACAGGTCAATGGTGGAGGGGAAGCTCACAGAGCTTGGAGTAACTCATGGGAGCATGTTGCTCTCAAGGGGTGGAGAACCGCTCCCCCCTGGGCTTGTAATCGGCAAGGAGCTTGCCAGAAACCTTCATCTCTCTGTCGGTGACAGGGTAAATATTGTATCTCCGATGGGGAATATTACCCCTCTTGGCATGGTTCCCAAGATGAAGGGGTTTCGTGTTGTCGGAATATTCAATACCGGAATGTTCGAGTATGACTCAACACTTGCATATGTGGGGATTAAAGACGCCCAGAGTTTTCTGGGACAAGGCGACACTGCGACCGGAATACAGCTGAAAGTCGCAGATGTGTATGGAACTGGTGAGCTGTCAAAAAAGATAAATCGCGAGCTTGGTCTCTCTTTTTACGCAAAAGACTGGATGCAGATGAACAAGAACATTCTCTTTGCACTAAAAACAGAGAAAGTGGTCATGTTCATTATTCTGACCCTGATCGTTCTTGTGGCAGCATTCGGGATCGCTTCCACCCTGTTCATGCTGGTAATGGAAAAAACCCGCGATATCGCCATTCTCAAGTCCATGGGGGCTACTGGCCGCAGTATCATGAAGATATTCATTCTTGAAGGGCTGATAATCGGCTTTTCCGGAACAACAGCCGGTGTTGTGCTCGGGCTGCTGGTGGCTAAAAATCTCGAAGCCATTGTCGGTCTTGTCCAGCGTATTACCGGTTTTGAGCTCTTTAGTCGAGATGTATATTATCTGGACAGATTCCCTTCGCATGTTGTCATGACTGATGTTGTTGTAATCTCGGTAACAGCAGTACTGATCTCTTTCATTGCTACCCTGTATCCGTCGTGGCAGGCCTCCAGGCT
>JANNRW010000330.1:0-8555 GCA_031401815.1 Geobacteraceae bacterium
CGAACATCTTTTTAGTTTAAACCCGGAAGCCTGTTTTTAAAGGTTACATCCTGTTCAACCCTGTAAATAGAAAGTATTTGAATTGTTATCCGTCTTTTGCATGGTTTTCCCCGTGTTCTCCGTGCCTCCGTGAGAAAACACCCTGATTTGTGCCTTTATCCGTGTACATCCGTGTCATCCGTGGCTAAATGATTTTCTTAGTACCTGCCGAAAGCGATTTAAGTTCAGCCTTATCCGCTCTTATCCGTTAAATCCGTTTTTTCCGCGTTCTATTCAGGTTTTCTTGCCTCCCGTTGCGTCGTTGCGCCGTCGCGTGAGTAATCTATTTCAAATGACTTACTGATACCCTCAAATATATTGACACTAATTAGCTACCGTTATAATGTGTGCGAGAAATTAATGTAATGAGGTGCGATATGACCAGGCGGGCTGAATTCAAGATGATAAAAGCCGCATTGCCGGGAGACCGGCAGTGTGGCTTTTTGCGTTTGAAGGAGGGGATTCAAGTTGAAGGGAAAGCATATTCACATCTGAAACCGGGGTAGAAAGGGACTGTACGGCTACAGGAGAAGTATGGAAAAACCCTTCTTTATGTCCGCTATTGTTACGATGAAATCCGCAGTGTACGGCTGAAAACAGTCGAGATAGTCATAGAAGAAAAACCGTGGAAGCATTTCCTGCGGCTGAGCGATGTCAATATTGTGCCGCTGATTGTCCATTTACTGAAAAGACGCTTAGAGATAGGCTGAAGACACTTGGTGGAAAGTGGAACCCGGGGGCAAAGCTTTGGTTTGTCCCTTATGGCACTATTCGCGGCACAGAGCTGGAGGAAAGAATTGATGTGGAATTCATTAAAAGAAAGCGCAGTGAGTAGTCATCCTATATGAGATACTGAGGAGTTATTTTGCATCCCATATAGGATGCTTTATCTTATATAGGATGCTTTCCTGGAAGGATAATAGATGGTTGAACTAACCCGCTTCGCGGGAGCAAAAAGGCTAATAAAGTCAGAACCTTAAAGGCGATATAGAATCAAAGGCTAATAAAGACGAAAAAAAGCGAATATAAAAACCGTATTAGGCGGCTTCTTCGGGAGTCGCCTTTTTTATTGCCATTACCGGGATTCTCCTTTCAGTTACGGATGTACGGCCTGAGAGCCGTAACTACGTCAAACCCAAAGGAGACACAAAGATGACCGAACTGCGCCGCAAAATGATGGAAGATCTGCAACTGGCTGGCTATGCAAAAAGCACGAGGGAGAGCTACCTTGATGCAGTGCGGGGGCTGGCAAAATATTACATGAAGTCACCGGATCTGTTGACAGAAGATGAAGTACGCCGATTCTTCCTGCATCTGCGAAATGAACGCAAAGTCGCCCGGAGCACCTTCACCATCTACTTGAGCGCCATCAAGTTCTTCTTTGAACAGACCCTGGGAAGAGAGTGGATGGTCTTCAATATTACCAAACCAGGCAAAAGCAAACGACTACCGGTCGTACTCTCTCGGGAGGAAGTCAGGTTTCTCCTTAAGAGCATCAAAAACCCGCAAATCAAGATAGTCCTCACCATCATCTATGCCTGCGGTCTGCGGCTCTCCGAAGGGGCGCGTCTGAAGGTAAAAGATATAGATGTTGGCAGGAAGCTCCTCTGGGTGCGTGACGGCAAGTGGAACAAGGATCGTTGTATCCCCCTGCCCAAGCGGCCAATGGAACTGCTACAGACTCATTACCGGATATTTGGCGCGGGAAGTGAGTACCTCTTCCCCTCCGGAGATGGTCAAATTAACATCTGCACCATCCAGACCGCCTTCAGGGTAGCAGTGAGAAAAAGCAACATCGGCAAATCGGCCACCGTCCATACACTGCGCCATTCTTACGCTACCCACCTGCTGGAGAACGGAGAAGACATTGCCAGTCTGAAAGAGATCCTCGGGCATAGTCACATCTCCACCACCAACATCTACACTCACATGACAGAGATGCTCACCGGCCGATTGGGGAGAAGCCTCAATGAGCTGATGAGTGATCTTTAGCCATGGTTACCTTGGCCGATATTGTCACCCTTCACGGCGAGGAGTATCTTCAGGAATATGGCAGTCGTATGCTCCCAAGCCATAAGAGGGCACTCTCTGACATTGCCGCCTGCCGTACTGAAACCATGGGTGGACATGTTGATGAATGCGAAGATTGCGGCCATCAGCAGCAACTTTACCACTCCTGCAAGAACAGAAGCTGCCCCCAGTGCCACGGCAGTGATACAAAGCTCTGGCTGCAAAAACGGGAAACAGAACTTCTGCCAGTCCGCTACTTCCACCTCGTCTTCACCGTCCCATCTGAACTAAGAGACATTGTCCGCAAGAGCCAGAAACTCCTTTACGATATCCTCATAAAAACTGCCGTTGAAACACTCACCGCCATCGGTCTTGATCCCAAATATGTAGGGGGCAAACTCGGCATTCTCACCGTCCTCCATACATGGACAAGAGCTCTTGAACATCATCCCCACGTACATATGCTTGTACCTGCCGGTGGACTTGATAAAAATGGTGAGTGGAGAGAATCACGCAAAAAGTTCCTCGTACCTGTGCAAGCCCTGTCCAGGGGCTTTCGCGGTAGGTTTATGACCATGGCAAAGAAGGCGCTCCCAAAAGAGACATTTCCAAAAGAGGTCTGGGACAAGGAGTGGGTCGTCTTCTGCAAACCGACCTTTAACCGGGCAAAGAAAGTCCTCCGCTATCTTGGCAGATATGTCCATCGGATCGCCATAACCAATAACCGGATTCTCTCACTTGAAAATGGCAGAGTCACCTTCCGCTATCAGAACTCCGAAACAAGAGAGTGGAAACCGATGCAGCTACCTGCAAAAGAGTTCCTGCGCAGGTATCTGCAACATGTGCTGCCGCAAGGGTTTCACAAGGTCAGATATTACGGGCTCCTCAGCCCGAGGAACAGGGTAACCCTGAAAAGGCTGCAACTCTTGCTTGATGACAGGCGAAAGGAAAAGGCGGAAAAGAGCGCTGACGCGCGCGATCCGCCAAAGGGGGAGCGCTGCTGCCCCTGCTGTGAGGAAGGCCGGATGGTAATAATCAGCTGGTTGCCGAAAAAGTCACGAAGCCCGCCGTAAGGGTGAGCAAGAGAATAAATAGACTAAGCAAAAAAGCAGAGTGCGGGGCAAACCCGGTGCAACCCTACCCTTGCGTCCTAAACAGGAAAAAGGAGTAGAAAGGAAGGGAAGTCGGCAGGTTAGACTGGCAGAAAAAACAGTAAACTCCATGAAAAGAGACGGATCAACAACAGTTCTTTATTGAATTACCTTCATAAAAACCGTACTATCCACCCACCAAAAGACAAAAACCGGAATAAAACTCCATATAGCAAGTGCAGTGGCGCGAAGACGGGTTAGTCCAACACGACTATATCCGGTGGCTTGCTTCGCTTCGCACCGTATAAAGTCTTATTCGTTGGGCGAGGAAATAAATGAGAATAATAACGGCAATTTTGCTTTCACTTCTCCTTGTTTTACCTGCCATCGCAAAGCAAGGGAAATGCGTTTACCCTGTCGCTGACAGTAACGACGAGACACCATCTCCGCCTTCGGTCATTGGAACAATTCTATCGGTAATTGGCGAAGTTATTGAAGTAAAACCAGATAAATCCAAGGGAAGCAAAAAAATCAAAATCGATAAGAACACCGAATTATTCACTGTCTTCGGCGGAATTGTTGAAAGGATCGAGATAAAGAAAGGGCAATACGTCAACGTCTGGTTTGTCGGTTGTGACCCGAAGAAAGCTGGGTCTCCCCCTCGGGCAGCAGTCATTCAATTTCATGCGCTGGATTCGAGCAGGCCAACTCAATAGCAGCGCCCAACCAGACGGGTACAGCCGTGAGACCGGCTGACCCGCCACGACGTTGGCAGAACAAAATGAGGAGTCATTATGTCATGGTGGATCCAGCGAAAGGGAAGTGACGGAAAAATTCATATCTGGGCAATCGATGTAGACCCTTTAGCAGTCATAATGCTGATAACCATTCTTATTTCCTTTGCTGGTCCGAAAATCATACATAACCCACTTTCCACACTTGCACTAGTTGCCACCATCATCACCACTTCTGGACTGACGTGTCTTGTTATTTCGAAGTTATCATTGTATCGCCAAGGAATTTGGAGTTCATGGGGCACAAAATCAATGACAAAAGGAAATGCTCGACTTTACGTATTTGGATACTCTCTTATTGCTATCGGAACTTTATTGCTCATCAAGTTAGCTACAATTTGGAAATAATCAGCAGTTCCAGCGGATTTCTACCCGCCACCCACGTTAGGCAACAACATGAAAATATTACTCACATTATTAGCTGGAATTGTAGCGGCCATTGCAGTTTTTCGCCTACCGCGAAACGAGGACAGTGAAAAGAGAAAGAAGATTGAAGAAGCTTTTGCAGACCGACCGCAGCAATCGCCTACAGACTTCTATTCTGCCTTTTTCAAGTCTGCTGGAGTGCCTGAAGAGGTCGTTGTGGGTGTAAGAAAAGTTCTGGAAAAGCAATTGGATGCAGATCTTTCCCGCATGGTAGATTCGGATGATTTTTCAAAGAATCTCAGTTTTTTCTGGGACTTCGACTCGATGGCTGACGTTGAGGTTGTCTGTGCTTTGGAACAAGAATTCAAAATAAGAATTACGGACGAAGAGGCGGGGAATTCTCAGACTGTCAGGGAAATTGTAGAGTTGGTCTGGAGAAAGGTTAAGGAGAATGCCTAATTTGTTGAGGAAATGAATAATGATAAAAAGAAAACCATATTTGCCAATTGCAATTATCGCAGGAGTCTTACTCTTGACTGTGATCTTGAGTCAGAACTATCAAAGGCTTAATACACATGTTGCCTCCTTTCTTTTAAAAGCCATGATTTTTTCCCCGCTTTTTGCAATCCCGGCAAGTCTAATAGCGTTCTTTGTTGCCGCCAATTTGTTAAAGAATAAATTACGCGAGATAGTGATGGACTACCTCTCACTTTCCTTTACATGGGCAGTATATGGCGTAGGGATAGCATTCGTATTAGTTGTTTTTTTCACCATAATAGATCCAAGCCCACAGGGACCATTGGCTTTTATCCTCTATGGCCCTCTTGGATTGAGTACTGGAGTTTTAGTTGGAACCTGGATATGGGTAACAAGTGTACTGCCAAACAAGTCGGTGCAGTAAATCCTCGCTACGATGCAAATAAGAGGTCAGTACGCGAATGATGAATAATTAAATGTGATTTCCAAGGAAAATGGACACCGACCGCCCAACGAAACCGGGCGGGCGGGTCATGGGGGCACCTCGTTCTAATGAACCCGGCCTCTGGCAGGAATATGGATTTCAAATATAGCCAACAGACCAAAGGAGATATTTGGCCGATGAAAACAAAGTGTGAAATTTGCCTGACTGTGAAAGGTAAGCGTCAATGCAAAATGAAGAAATCTCTTGTATGCCCGCGTTGTTGTGCTGAAATAAGAAGTCCGGATTGCAGCGGCTGCTCACATTTTACCGTAGCGGAAAGATACGGCATTGAAAAAATGAAGAACCAGCATTTCCGGGAGTTTATTGCCGAAATCGATCCTCTGGTCGATGATGCAGTTGATAAAGCGTTAACGTTCGTGGAGAGCGGTAACATTGCAAAAGGGGAAGAGCTGCTTATCGAGCTGCTTCGCAGACACCCGAATCTTTACATAGTCCATTATGGCATGGGAACTGTGCTGGCAATGAAGGGTGATTACTCCAGATCAGTTGACTGCTTTGATAAATGCTTGGAGATATTCCCATACTTCACGGAAGCATGGTTCAATAAAGGCACTTCTCATAAGAATTTGCTGGAGCTTGGCAATGCCATCAGAGCCTATCAAAAGGTAATAGCGTTTGGAGCAAGTGAAGACGATTACGTAAAGACTGCTCGAGAATTTCTGGAAGGCATGGCTGCGTCGATTTATAGAGAATCCGGATTATCCCTGGATCAATATCTGCGGGAAATGAATCGATTTGAAGACGCGTTTTTGAAAATGCAGAATAAGGAATATGAAGAGGCAGTTTCCGGTTTCCTGAAAGTCGCTGAAGCGAATAAAAATCATGTCCAAACCTATGGCAATCTCGGATTATGCTACGCGTTCCTTGGGAGAAAACAGGAAGCGTTAGCCGCATTCGATAAGGCACTGGCAATAGACCCGGCATACGAGCCGGCGATTACCAACAGAGCACTGTTTCTGAGCATGAAGGATGGCCAAGAGATGCCTGATATCAGTGCAACAGTAGAATTCTATAAACAAGTGGTCGAAGAAAAGTCAAAGGGACAGGGAAAGCCAAGATATTAATGCCAACGAATTTTATGTAATAAGAACTCATCGTGTGGATATCGCCATGAAAAAACTGCCTGCCCTGTTTCAATTACATACAAAGAATAAAGAAAAGGTACTGCCCATGGCTGAGTTGAAGCGGAAAATTGATGCCAGTGGCGTGGATATCCCTATGGAATTCGTCGGAAAAGCTGGTTCTTATCCGGATAGAACCGTTGCTCCTTGTCCTGTCAGGGTGGGCGTTGAGACGATAGCCGGGCTCTTTCTGTTCTGCCCTGAAGAGGATATGGATTACTTCAAGATCAGGATTCCGCCACCAGAACCAGATATTAAATTTCGCTTTCTGGAGTATGAATTGTTTTCAATCATTGAGGTGCTGTTGTTATTTAAGCAGGACAGGCAGATTGTACTGCATCTGAACCCATCTGCCACTACGGTAAAGGACTTTCTTGGTATCTGTAGCAAGACGGGTCTTTTGTCTTTTCATTACGTATGCGCCACAAGCGGTACTCAGGTCAGCTCTTTTACTGATCTGGAGGGTGAGCACCTGGAATGGATCAAGAGGAATCACCTTCGGTCATTACAATTGAAAACCACACCGGGTCAGATATTCTCTATCGCCTCAACAGCCATAGCCGAGGGATTCAAGAGCAATCAGCGTTACTATAGGTTTGCTGACGGAGTAGTCCGGCAAAGAAAAAAACCTGCCACTGCAAAGCATGGTGAGATTACAAAGCCTTGAGGAGAGTTTCCGATCATTGCTTTCAGGTTATTCCCTTTAAGATTAGTGAGTTGCAGAATATTTTGCCTTAAGTCGTAAGCACCTATACCCGCAATGAATAACTGGTGCTGCGGCCACCAGCAGCATCTTTTGCCAGAACGCCGCTCTCCACCAGGGTAAGAATATCGCGTAACGCTGTGTCCTGCGAGCACTTTGCCAGTTTGGCCCACTTGGTTGAGGTCAATTTCCCTTCAAAGCCATCCAGAAGCTTATTAAGCAGTAGTCGTTGCCGGTCGTTCATCGGTACGTCTGCGTAAGCCCCCCAGAAACGCGCCTTGGCGAGGACACTTGTCAGTGTCTCCTCAGCCGCATGTATAGCCCGTCCCAGACAATCCAGAAACCATGCCAACCAGCCGGTAATCTCCAGAGTTCCGTGTTGTGCCGTTTCCAGGCCGTTGTAGTAGGCAGTGCGCTCCCCCTGTATCTGCGCCGACATGCTGTAAAAGCGTTGCGGACTCTGCTCTGCTCTGGCCAGCACCATGTCGGTAAGGGCACGGGCGATCCGACCGTTACCATCCTCAAAGGGGTGAATGGTGACGAACCAGAGGTGGGCAATACCCGCTCGTATTACCAGATCCGTTCCATCGTCACGGTTGAACCAGTCAAGAAAAGTTGCCATCTCCTCTTCAAGCCGTGACGCCGCCGGTGCTACAAAGTGGACCCGCTCACGGCCAAGCGGTCCTGAGACGACCTGCATCGGTCCTCGCGTGTCATCGCGCCAGATGCCGACTTTGATTCTGCGGAGGTTCCGGTCGTTTACGGGAAAAAGCCGCCGGTGCCAGTCGAACAGGCGCTCTTTCGTCAGCGGCTGCAGATAATTCCGGGTTGCGTCGAGAATCATCTCCACCACGCCGTCAACGGTTCTGTCCGCACGAGCTAAAGCGCCGATATCAATGCCCAGATGCCGGGCAACGGAAGAGCGCACCTGTTCCCGGTCGAGAATTTCACCTTCTATTTCGCTGGACTTAAGGACATCCTGCGTCAGCGTACAGAGAAAAGCTTCTGCCCGGGAAGAGATTCCCACGCTCTCCATCCGCCCCAGCAGCCGCCCCTGGCAATAACGCACCGAAGCAAGCCGCTCCAGCAAAGCTTCCCGGCTCCAGCGAAACTGTGGCCACCCCGGCAGTTCATGAATATATTCGCTCATTCTCCGCACCTCTTGCGGTTAATATAGACTCTAATCTCCGCATTGGCAAGAGGGATTGCGATTTAAGCCGCAAATAGTGCGGATAATGTTCTCACCATCGACAGTTTTTTTGGGGGACGTTTTTGGGGGACGTACCTGCTTTATTGCTTTAGTTATTACTTTGAGGGTCATTTGAGTGTTAAATTAAAGCACAAAAGCAGGAACGTCCCCCTGGTGTTGCAAAAGCAGGAACGTCCCCCTGGTGTTGTCCCCCTGGTGTTCTGTGAGGGTCATTTGAGTGTTAAAGCACAAAAGCAGGA
>JANNRW010000331.1:0-14628 GCA_031401815.1 Geobacteraceae bacterium
CTTTTAACTCGACTCCGATTACTCCTACTCCTACTCCTTCACCTTCAACTTCTTCACCCTCAACTTCTTCACCCTCAACTTCTCCAACTTCAATTGAAGTAGGTGGTATTAATTGTTCGAAATGAGATGACTGTCAGTAACAGCAGCGTTTAGCAGTTAGTTCCGGTTCTAAGGGGTGAAAATGAATATTGAAGATTTTTGCACTGGACTTGAGTCACGGATTGCTGCCGCATCCTCACCCAAAATGAGGATAGAGATAATTGCTGAAGCCCTTTCAGAGCTTTTCAGGGTAAAGCTGGACGAAGTTGCCATTTTTTCGCTCGATAAATCGCGTGATGTACTGGTGTTTGTCTGGCCTGACTCTCTCAAGAGTGTTGGCAGCATCCCCTTGAGCGCGCATCGCTGCCTTGTAACCGAAACAGCACTGGACAACAAGTGCGTCCTTGACAACTCTTTTGCCTCAACTCCCCACCTTTACATGTTTGAACATTTTCTGACCGATAAAACCAAAAGAATCCCTATTCAAAAGATCATGAGCAGCCCGATTAATGATGGTGTGACTCTCAAGGGTGTAATCCAGATTGCTCGAAAAGGTGAGAGCCGGGATACATCCGGAGAAGATTTTCAATCTATCGATATCGAGAATCTCTCCAGCGTAGCCGCTGTTATTTCTCGCCATTTTTGACAGTTTCAGAAAGGATGGACATTAAAGAGGAGAGGATCAGCACCACACCTTTTCGCCTTTTTTCCAGTGAATCGGCTGAGATATCCCTAAGATCGGCAGCAGTTACAGAAGATGCCACAAGTTCGTCTACCCCGTTGTAACCGGCAACCTGTGGAATGAACGTACCGGAAAGGTTTGCCGCACGTTTCTTCAGAGACGCTGAAATTTGGCCGGTTGCAAGCGCAGCGTCTATCTCTGCAAGAAAAGCGTCAAAAATACAAAGAGATCCAAACATTCCGATCAGGGATGGAGTGAAATGTGCAACTGTTCTGTTATCTGATCTGTTCAATTGATGGAAAACTGAAATCAGGGAACGAGCTCCCTCCATGAAATATCTCCTTTGTTAATGAATAAAGTTCGAGAAAGCCTCCTGACTGCATTGCAAGCCAGGAGGCTTTCTTATGGATTACTTGTGGCGCTACAGCCCTAACTGTTTAAAGAAGTCGTTCCCTTTGTCATCCACCAGTATGAATGCCGGAAAGTTTTCTACCTCTATCTTCCAGACCGCTTCCATCCCCAGTTCAGGGAAGTCTATACACTCCACCTTTTTTATGTTCTCTTCAGCAAGAACAGCTGCCGGGCCACCAATAGAGCCAAGGTAGAACCCGCCGTATTTCTTGCAGGCATCAGTAACCTGCTGGCTCCGGTTCCCTTTGGCTATCATGATGAGTGAGCCCCCCTTTGACTGGAGTTCGTCCACGTAGGAGTCCATTCTCCCTGCCGTGGTCGGGCCAAAAGAGCCGGAAGCCTTGCCTGGAGGTGTTTTGGCCGGGCCGGCATAGTAGATCGGATGATTAAGAAGATATTCGGGGAGCGGCTTGCCACTGTCCATGATCTCCTTGAACTTGGCGTGAGCGATGTCGCGACCTACAACAATAGTGCCGGTAAGGAGCAACGGTGTGGATACGGGATGTTTGGAGAGTTCAGCCAGCATCTCCTTCATCGGCTTGTTCAGATCTATCTTGACACCATGCTCATGCTTGCCACGATACTTATCCGGGATAAGGCGACCGGGATTACGATCCATCTCCTCAACAAAGAGACCGTCTCTGGTGATCTTGGCCTTGATGTTTCTGTCAGCCGAGCAGGAGACCGCCATGCCGAGCGGGCAGGAGGCACCGTGGCGGGGGAGACGGATTACCCGCACGTCATGGGCGAAGTATTTCCCGCCAAACTGGGCACCGATACCTAGCTTCTGCGCGGCCTCCAGCAGTCTGTTCTCAAGGTCGATATCACGGAATGCCTGGCCATGCTCATTTCCTTGAGCAGGGAGGCCGTCCAGCTCCTTGGCAGTGGCAAGCTTCACGGTTTTCATGCACTGGTCGGCGCTGGTGCCCCCGATGACAAATGCGATGTGGTAAGGGGGACAGGCAGCAGTGCCGAGATACTTCATCTTCTCCACCAGGAACTTGTACAGTTTTTCCGGTGTCAGCAGCGCCTTTGTCTCCTGGTAAAGCATGGTCTTGTTGGCTGAGCCGCCACCCTTGGCCATGAATACAAATTTGTAGTACTCTCCATCAGTGGCCAGAATATCGATCTGTGCCGGAAGATTGGTGCCGGTGTTGATCTCCTCGTACATGTCAAGGGCCACAGTCTGGGAATAACGGAGATTCTCCTCGGTATAGGTCTTGTAGATCCCCTTGCTGAGCCACTCTTCATCTTTCACACCTGTCCAGACCTGCTGCCCCTTCTTTGCGGCTACAGTAGCAGTGCCGGTATCCTGGCAGACAGGCAGTTCCATCTGGGCGGCAATTTCGGCATTGCGCAGAAAAGCCAGGGCAACCCCCTTGTCGTTCATGGATGCTTCCGGATCGCGGAGAATCTTCGCGACCTGTTCATTGTGAGCAGGGCGCAGCAGGAAAGAGACATCCTTCATCGCTTCGTTGGCCAGAATGGAGAGTGCTTCCGGGCAAACCCTGACAACATCCCTGTCGGCAAACTTCTCGACAGTCACATACTTTTCCGACCCTTCGATCTTGCGATAAACGGTCTCATCCTTGGAGAGGGGGAACGGATCCTGATAAACAAAAGGTTTGGTAGACATGCTGTGCAAACTCCTTTCAATATGTGATGTAAAAAGCTTGTGCCTGAGGATTCTGTATACAATTTGCACTGGAAATATATTGGAAAAAACTGAATTTGTCGAGAGCGAAGTTGCTACAACTTGCCACATGATAAATATCTGCTAAGATTAGTCATTGCTATATACTATAGCCAAAAGGAGATCCGCCATGAACATGCAGGAGATCAAATCCATCGCAAAAAAGTTGGGGGTCAAGTCAGGAGTCATGAAGAAAGCAGAGCTTGTCAAGGCAATCCAGAGTGCAGAGGGGAACGAGGCATGTTTTGATACCGGCAGATCCGGCGAGTGCGGTCAAATGGCCTGCCTTTGGAAAGAAGATTGCAATTGACAGTACTGTTAAGTATTCTGCAATCCTGTTAAGTATTTGAGTGGGATTCAGTCACTATAGCGACTGATCCCCTGTCTGAAAGGATTGCTCCATGAACAGTGCCACAGAGCACCATGACCTCACCAGGAACATGCTTGCGATACTCTGCATTTGTCTTCTGATTGCCGCCAGCTTCTGGATAATGCATCCGTTTCTGACTTCGATTGTCTGGGCCTCCATGATCGTCATTGCCACCTGGCCGCAGCTTCTCTGGCTACAGAACAAGCTCTGGAACAATCGCAGTTTTGCTGTTCTTGTAATGACGCTGGTGTTGCTCCTCCTCCTGATTATCCCCTTTGCCCTGGCAATAATCACAATTGCCGAAAAAGCCTCCGAAATCTCCGGGCTTTTCAATTCCAGCACTGTCATATCCGTACCCTCCCCACCTGAGTGGCTCCATAAACTCCCTGTTGTTGGGGTAAAAATTACCGAGAAATGGCAGCAACTTGCAGCCATTTCTCCTGATGAGATCTCAAACCGGCTTGCCCCTTATGCAACCAGAGTGCTTGGTTGGGTTGTGACCCAGGCCGGCAGTGTCGGTATGATGATCGTAAATTTTCTTCTTACGGTCATCATTACAGCAATTCTTTATATTAATGGAGAGCGAGCAGCAGAAGGGTTTTGTCTTTTTGCCCGCAGGCTTGCCGGCCAGCGGGGGGTGGATATCGCTCTACATGCGGCAAGGGCTGTGCGCGGAGTTGCTCTGGGGATAGTGGTGACGGCGCTTATTCAGGCGTTTCTGGGTGGTGCCGGAATAATGGTTGCTGGTCTGCCTGCTGTTACTCTTCTTACGGCAGCGATCTTCATGCTCTGTCTCGCCCAGGTGGGACCCTGGCCCGTGCTGATCCCGGTGACTGCCTGGCTGTTCTGGAACGGAGAAAACCTTATGGGGGGTGGTATGGTGGTCTGGACACTGATCGTCAGTACTATTGACAACTTTATCCGCCCGCTACTGATAAAAAGAGGGGCTGACATCCCCTTGCTCCTCATTTTTGCCGGTGTTCTAGGCGGCTTGATGGCTTTCGGCATAGTCGGTCTCTTCATCGGCCCGGTGATTCTGGCTGTTACCTATACACTGCTGGAGTTGTGGGTTACCGAGAAGGAAGCAGAGGGAAATGGAGCAGGATGAGTTCCCGGATTCAGATAAATAACTGAAGCCGGTATCAAAAAAAGATTCACCCTGATATCTCTAGTAGAAATTCACCCCCTGGAATGAACGCCGGATAGCCTTTATGTGCGGGCTTTTGTGGTAACCAATGATCAGCACGATCTTTGGCAGATTTCCCTCAGGCAGGCCGTATTTCCTCAGCAAATCCTTGCGGCGACCCACTACCGGCGCAGAACAGCCGATCATGCAGCTGCCCAGCCCCAGAGATTCTGCGGCAAGCATGGCATACGTGCACGCGATCATGGCATCTGCGCTGTCTCCGTATGGAGAGACATGAAATATGAGAGCAGCCGGTGCGGTGTAAAAGACATAATCTTTGCCCTGTTCTTCACCTTCAATCAGGGTGCGGCCAAGGGGGAGGATAAAGCTCTGAAACCTCTGCCAGGAACTTTTTGACATGAACAGCCTGGAGAGCTGCTTCATGGCGAAATTATCGAAGAATTTCAAAAACCCCTTATATGATTGAACAGTATCCCTGGCCAGTTCAGCTGCCTTGGGGGAAGCATAGGGGACGTAGTTGATTTGGTTGACTTGCTTCTGTCCCCTATAGCCTATAATAAAATCGAAGGGACTAAACTGTTACCCCTATAGCCCTACTAATAATCTGGGGGGGATTCAATGTCGGATTCCCCCCTCAACAATAAATCGCCTGGTTGACATAGGTTAGCATATTTGCTAACCTATTTTTCATGAACTACAACATCGAATATTTCCACTCCCGCGTACAAGATGAAATTGAATCTTGGCCTGACGGCATTCTTGCTGATTACGCTCGACATATTGAACTTCTGATTGAGTTCGGGCCAAACTTGAAGATGCCTCATTCCAGAGCAATGGGAAAAGGACTTTTCGAGTTGCGCCCAAAAGGGCGAGAGGGTATTGGGCGTTCATTTTACTGTTTTCTTGTTGGACGAAGAATCATTATTCTGCATGCGTTTATCAAGAAAACACCTACAACTCCAGAACCGGAACTGAAAATAGCTCGTAAGCGAATTAAGGAGGTGCAAAATGGCTGATTTGAAATATCAACCGATATCCCATAACCATGACTCATTCATTGCAAAAGCAAAAAAACGAGAAGGTTTCAAAAAAGCATATGATGATTTAGAAGAGGAATATGCTCTGGTAAAAGAGATGCTTACTGCACGAGCGAGACTTGGACTCTCACAAGAAGCTGTCGCCGAATTGATGGGAACAACAAAGAGTGCAATATCAAGACTTGAAGCCGCTGGTAAACACTCGCCCTCCATGACAACACTTAAAAAATATGCCCGTGCAGTCGGCTGCCATCTTGAAATAAAATTTATCCCTGAACATGCCTAAGAAGAAATTTTGGGGCGGTAAGTCCTTGGCACGAAATATTTTAATTAAACAAGAAACGCCGTAAAGCCCTTTATTCCAAGACTTCACGGCGTTTTTTCATAAAATTGCAGTAACAGCTGGTAAGTAATAAAGCGAGAAAGAATGATGTCCAACCAGGAAGAAGCACCGGCCAAAAACCGCCGCTGTTCTGCCAAACCGTTGATCGCGACACGATGTCGCGTTTTCATATGTGCTTTAAATACTTACATAACTTCCTTCAAGCAGTGTTTTACCTTCAACCTGACCACCAGCTTCTCCTATTTGATAAATGTCCCGTTGTGAAACTCTTCAAATGCAAGCCTCAGCTCTTCCCGGGTATTCATGACAATTGGCCCCTGCCAGGCAACCGGTTCGTTTAACGGGCTTCCGGAGAGGAGCAGAAAGCGTACCCCTTTTTCTTTGGCTGCCACACGAATACCCTCCCCGTTACGCTCATACAGGACTACCGTCTCGGATCCAAAGCTACAGGTGCGCTCTATGTCAGACCATCCGCTCCCGACATACTCGTAGGAGAATGAGTCCAATCCTTCGTCAAACAGACCTTCTCCGGCAAGTATATAGGCTATCATCGTATGACCTGGCTTCACTAAATGTTCAAAAACACACCCCGGCGGGACAGTGACATCCATGAGTTCAGGATCAATCATGATATCCCGCACCGGCCCCTGCACCCCGTTCAGCTGACCGCTCACAATTTTGACTTTGACGCCTGAGCAGAGAACCACCTCAGGGATTGTGGATGCTGGAACGTCACGGTATCGCGGAGCTGTCATCTTCAGCTCTGCCGGGAGATTAGTCCAGAACTGGAAGCCCCACATGGTACCGGTTGGACTCAATTGAGGCATCTCCTGATGAATAATGCCGCTGCCTGCGGTCATCCACTGCACATCCCCGGCACTGATGACCCCTTTGTTCCCCATGCTGTCGCCATGCTCCACCAATCCTTCCAGTACGTAGGTAATGGTCTCGATCCCCCGGTGGGGGTGCCAGGGGAACCCGGCCAGATACTCAGACGGGTTGGACGTATGAAAATCATCGAGCATCAGAAACGGATCGAAAAGTGGAACCTGGTGATAGCCAAAGGCTCGCTTTAGATGGACGCCCGCCCCCTCGATGGTAGCGATGCTTCGGAACACCTTCAAAATCTTGCGAAAGGACATGATGACTCCATTACTGCTTACTTCCTGAGAAGTCTGTATGGATCAGCCCTGGTCAGCCAGCTGCTCTCCGGATACTCTGCTGCCAGACGGTCATAGATACCGATAAGATTCGCTACATCATGGGACTCGATAAAGTTTGCAACTCCATTCAGGTAGACCGCTTCCGGTGCTTGCGGACTCTTTGGGAAGTTGTTTAAAATCCTGCCGAAGCAGTTGCAGGCAGAGGGTCGGTCAGGCTGGTCGAATTTAGCCTTGCCAATCCCAAGCAGGAGAGACGGGATAAGTTCATCCGGCGGATAGAACCCGAGAGTGCGATAGCATTCGACACCTTCTCCATTCATTATAAGTAGAGTCGGTGTCCACTTTACCTTGTAACGGGGGCCTAGTTCCGGGTCTCCTGCCGGAATACGCAAAGGGACAACATTTTCGTTTACAAACTCAATGACAGAAGGATCTATGTACGCGACCGCGTCCATCTGTTTGCAACCAATTCAGCCAGGGTTGAAGAAATCAACAAATGCAGGTCTGTTCATTGCTTTGGCTTTGGCAAGCCCCTCCGGGAAGGAGGTAATCCAGTTGATCTGTGCCATGTATGTTCTCCTTTCATGTAAGATTATATGAGTATATCAGAACTTGAAACGTGTACAATTCGTAAGAGATAATTTAACCTGAACATGGAAACGAACGTTCGCCAAATAAGTAACAGATGAAGTGAGCCGCAGAAAGGCTGGTCAAAAACTCGTATCATATATCACGGAGGGCAAGTCATGGCACTGGAGCAAGCTATTCTGGCAGGGGGCTGCTTTTGGGGGATGCAAGATCTGATCAGGAAGTTACCTGGGGTTGCGGCTACCCGGGTCGGATACACCGGCGGCAACCTCCCCGAGGCCACCTACCATAACCACGGCACTCACGCCGAAGGGATTGAGATTCTGTTCGATCCTGACAGGATTTCGTATCGCCGCATTCTGGAATTCTTTTTCCAGATTCACGACCCCACAACCAGAAACCGGCAAGGTAATGACCGGGGACTCTCCTATAGATCGGCAATTTACTATGTTAATGAAGCGCAGAGACAGGTCGCGCTTGACACTATCGCCGACATAAACGCCTCTGGCCTATGGCCTGGCAATGTAGTAACCGAACTCGAACCTGCAGGCGATTTCTGGGAAGCAGAGCCTGAACATCAGGACTATCTTGAACATTTTCCGAACGGGTACTCCTGCCATTACCTGCGTCCGGACTGGGTACTACATAAGAGCACCGTGAGGTAAGAGACGCATCTCCTCTAAAATACCAGCGAATTTGTCTGAATGTTGGTAATCAATGCGACTATTCGGCCGGCGAGGGCAGATTGAGTCAACTTCGAAGTCAATTGTTGCTTCATTGCCCAGCAAATCAAAACATGAACTTTTCAGACTGATTTACTGCTGATTTTTTTCCAAGATCGACAGGCTACTATTGAGCATTCTTGTGCAGTGCCAATTCTATTGCTATGTGCAGCTCTCTGTCCTTGAACGGCTTGAGCAGATACCCGTAGTTGTCGGTCAGCTTTGCCTGATCGACCAGACACTGGTTGTCGTAGGCAGTGAGGTATATAACCGGTATGTCATAGCTAGCCCGGATATCCCTGACCGTCTCGATACCGTTTTTCTGCCCCTTGAGCACGATATCCATCAGAATGAGGTCTGGTCGGCACTCCTCTACCCTGGCTAGTGCTTCCTCACTGGAAGATGCAATGCCTGACACCATGTATCCCATGCTTATGAGACTGTCCTTGATGTCGTTGGCAATGATCCATTCGTCTTCAACAACCAGTATTTTTGCTTTGTTCATATACTCTTCCTCCTTTTAGTGCTCCGGTGATCAAATATTCAAAACCCCACTGTAGGGAAGTATAGCATACGCCCTGATCGGGCGAACATCGCTTCGTCCCTGCGATTTGTATATTTAACCACCGAAGAAATAGTTCGATATTTCAAGCTGTTAAAGCCTTCTTATATAGCTGATCTCATAAAATGTGACAAGAAATGCAACCCCGTTGCCTCGTTGCACCTCTACTTTTCCCTGTAGCTGATTTTCGGACAGGTTGATAACCAGTTGCAGTCCAAGTGATCTTGTTTCGCGGATATCAAGTCCTTCCGGCAGCCCGACCCCGTTGTCGGCAACGCTCAGCAGGTAACTCTTGTCGTTCTCGTTTCGCTTCAGGCTCAGAGTGATCACTCCGGGTCGCTTGTCAGGAAAGGCGTACTTGAGGCAGTTCGTCACAAGTTCGTTTATGACCAGACCACAGGGGGTGGCGGTCTCTATATTGAGAGAAATAGACTCGACATCGGTCACCAGGCTTATTCGCTCCGGCTCTACGCCATAGGAGTCGAAGAGATTGAGGGTAAGTTCATTTATATACTCCCGCAGTGAGACGCTGCTCAGGTTGGCCGGTTTGTAGAGTGTCTCATGAATGAGAGCCATGGCGCTTACGCGGTTTCTGCTGTCATCAAGAATACCCTTGGTTATCGGGTCGTCACTGCGCCGGGATTGGATGCGAAGCAGGCTGGATACAATCTGCATGTTGTTCTTAACACGATGATGAATCTCGCTGAGCAGCAGTTCGCGTTCACGCAGGGAGCTCTCTGCCTCAAGCTGAGCCTTTTGGCGCTCCGAAATTTCCCCTTCGAGCGCGTTCCCCTTATCTATCAATTGTTTGCTTTGGCGCAGATTCAATTCGAAGAACAACAGGAAAAGAGCGGCGATAACCAGAATGGGCAGCCCGATTAGAAGTAGGATAAAGAGACTCATCTCCTTTTTCCCCTGACTATTGTATCCATTACCTGTTCTATCGGAACATTTTTGGCCAGAATGAGATGGCACAGATTGCAGTCGTGCGAAATCGTTGCGCCATCACTGCTTTTGAACGAACCGTCATGACATCGAAAACAGCCGCTGTTCTCTCGATGTCCTATAAAATCCGGGTAAGTATCCCAACGGACTTTCATGTCAGGAAAAATGTTTTCGGAGTAAGCCTGCTGCGTCCCCTGGACAGCCTGATCAAGAAGTTTCTGCTGTTTTTCCACCAGTCCGGGGAAATTAACAGCATACCATTGGCGCATTTCAGCGGCTATCCCCTCATGAGCGGCTCTATTGTTGCTGTAATCCCTCGTAATTGCTGCCAGGGCAACGCGTTTGACATAGGGGAGATCCGGAGGAATCTGGCCTGTCAGAAGTTTGTCGTCCAGAGCGCTGTCAGGGGATAGAAGAAAATGGGTGGGGCGGTTGTGGCAGTCAATACAGTCCAACAGTCGCTTCCTGCTACCTGACAAAGGGGCTGGATCCCCTTTCCTTACATAGACCACAGGACTTTCATGTGATGAAATCAGAGTGATCCGGGTAATCTCCCGCCTCTCCTCGTCGACTGTTTCGTAATATACACGATGATCCTTAGAAGTATGCCAGTGAATGCCTTGGGCTACCCGACCCAGTTGCCCCCCCGAGCCGATCTTCATCAGCAGAGCCGACTGCACATGTGTGTTTGCCTCGTCGGGTAGAAACTTGTCGATCATGCGCAGTCTGTGACCATGGAATTTGTCGGGCCAATGACACTGCTCGCAGGTTTCACGCGAGGGGCGCAGATGGTTCGCCGGTGTTTTCAAGGGTCGGGAGTAGGAATCGGTCAAGGCTACGTAAAGCTGTTGCAGCCCTGTGAGCTGTTTCCTGGCCAATCTGGGGCTGTTTTTACCGGCATGGCAGGCAACGCACGGAACCTGCGAATGAGGGGAGTTCTTGTAAGTGATATAAGTAGGCGCCATCACCTTGTGGCAGAAATTGGCGCAAAAGCTTACCGAGGCCGAATATCTCTGGCTTGAAACTGCGACAACTCCCAGAAAGAACAGGAATAAAGAGGCCAGAATTGTGTAGCTGTATGCGTGTCGTCGAATCTTTCTGTAACGCTCGGGAGTTGTGAGATGCTCCTTGAAAGACTCCAGGCTGTAACTTCTTTCTCCTCTGGAACGGAAAATCCCGACAGCTGTAAGTATGATGGCTATAAAGAGCAGAGGCGTCAGCGCCAGGTAAAGCAGGAAGCTGAAGTAGGGATTTTCGACCCAGCCGATAAGATCAAGCGTTACAGTGACAAACAGCATCGGTAAAAGCACACTGGTGATGGCTCCTCCGGCCAAGGCCATTTTGCTGCGGGTAATACTTGTCATCAATATTGAAAAAAGTTCAACTATTCGTCTCAATACTCCACTCCGTTTCGCAAAGTACTCATGGGTAAAAAGTTCCTTATAGTATATTCTGTCTGCTAATTTCTCAAGAAATTTTAACTGTGATTTTATAAGATTCTCTTTCGAAGCTGTCGGACATATCAAATCAAGGCAAAAATTCAGCAGGTGAGTTTAATTTTTTTTATTGTAACTGATGAATATTTATGTTGACGCATAGATAAGAGTATGTGTAACTTTCTGTTTGATATAGTTTATTTAAATGAATTTCACTTCAGAATACTCTTTTCACTCTGACAAAGCTGAAAGCAAGCTGCTGGTGATCTCACCTGAACTGAGAACTCAACTTGCTTTTGTTTCCGAGAGGTACGACTGATGGAGCAAAGAGAAATTTGTGGACAACCGGAATGCCAGAAGATGATTCTCGACAGCATCGCTGACGGAGTCTTTACAGTCGATTCGGAAATGCGTATCACCACCTTTAACCGTGCAGCAGAAGAGATAACCGGCTTCAGTGCGCGTGAAGCTATGGGGCGCTATTGCCATGAGATATTCCGTACCAGGGTCTGTTTATCCGCCTGCCTTCTAAAGGAGGCGCAGGCAACCGGGGAAGCGGTGGTAAACAGGGAACTGGACATTCTCGACAAGGATAGCCGCAAGATCCCTATTTCCATCAGCGCCTCTGTGCTGCGCAACGCCCAGGGTCTGGCTGTGGGCGGGGTTAAGACTTTCCGTGACCTGTCGCCGATTTACATGCTCAAGCGCGGGATAAAGGAGAAGTACTCGTTCCGGGATCTGGTCAGTCGGAACCCGGCTATGCGGCGGCTCTTCGACCTTCTCCCGGATGTGGCCACAACAGACGCAACAGTGCTTTTGAACGGGGACAGCGGAACCGGCAAGGAGCTGTTCACCCGCGCCATCCACGACCTTTCACCACGCCGCGAAGGGCCTCTTGTGGTCGTTAACTGCGGAGCACTTCCTGAACACCTGCTGGAGTCGGAGATCTTCGGCTCCCGTAAAGGTTCCTATACCGGTTCTGTGGAAAATCGACCCGGACGGATTGAAATGGCACGAGGCGGAACCCTCTTTCTGGACGAGATCGGCGATATGCCGCTCCCCTTGCAGGTTAAGCTCTTGCGTGTGATCGAGAACAAGGAGTATCAGCCTCTGGGGGCAAAGAGCCCTTTGACTGCGGACGTCCGGTTCGTGGCTGCAACTCACAGGGATCTGGAGGAGATGGTAACAGAGGGGAGCTTCCGCCGTGACCTCTTTTTCAGAATTAATGTTGTCCAGTTCAAGATTCCGCCGTTAAAAGAGCGTGCGGAAGATATCCCCCTACTGATCGACATGGCTCTGGATCGTTTCAACGGACGCTATGGCAAGAAGATCCGGGGTTTTTCGTCAGAGGCCCTCAAGTCATTGCTCCACCACCACTATTCCGGCAATGTCCGCGAACTTCTCAATATTGTGGAACAGGCAGTTATCCTGTGCCGTGATGGTGAAATCGGCCTAGAGCTTCTTCCCTCCACAATCTTTTGTTCGGATCACCAGCAGGAGCACGACCAGGAAACATGGAAACCGGCCCCCACTGCTCCTCTTCAGATAAGTCGGGAAATGCTGACGCAACTCATTGTGCGCCATAACGGAAATCGCTCTCAGGTTGCTCGGGAGCTTGGAGTGGATCGTACCACACTCTGGCGCTGGATGAAAAAGTATGACCTTGACACCACTTGAAGTCAGGTTGAGGTTGAGGTTAAGGATTATTCTCAACCTTAACCTCAACCTTTACCGTTACTGTTGCACATGCAACATCCACTCACGCTGCATCACCCCCTGCAACACTTATCCGCATTAATGATGTAACACCCCGTTTTATATGAACATTCAATTTATTTGACCTATTATGCCCATATCAGACATTCAGTATGAGCAGCATCAATGTTGCAAATGCAACATTGATGCTGCTTGCAACAGTTGCAACACAACAGCGCAACAATCAGTAACATGCTGTTATTACAGGTTATTTATCCTTATAAAGCAGTTAAACAGAGAGACACCTAGGTCACAGCGGAAAAGCTTTTGATCCAACAATCAGTTAGAAGATCAAGATCAAAATATTTTCTTCGCCTCTTTGGTGAGAGTATTTTTTATTAAAGCTCAATGATTTCTGAGTGTTCTCTGTGCCTCTGTGTTCAATTGCCGTTTACAGTTTTTTTGTATTTGTAATTTGGCATACAGCTTGTATGTAACTGCATGAACGGACGCAATCTTCTAAATAAGTTATTGAAATGTCGTTCCGGATGGATTCATGGATCGATAAAAGGAGATAAAAATGGAAATCATGACGTATGCTCTTTTGAAGCCGATTATCCCTTTTCTGATGATTTTTGCCCTGGTCGCAGTCGGATGGGCGCTCTCAGACCTGGCAGCCCGACGCCTCAAAGGAAACGAGCGGAGCATCTGGGCCTTCGCCATCCTTGTATTCCCCCCTTTGGGAAGCATGCTTTACGAACTAATGGGGAAGAAGAACGTCACAGATACCGAACTGGGCTGATGCTGGCGACGTGATGTATCTGGCAAAATTTAAAATACCAACAGGCGGAGGTGTAAAATGATGACATTGGCAATAGCAGTCTCAACCATGATCACAGTAGCAGTAGTGGTGTTCGCAATCCAGTTCTATGCATTAAGAAAGGAAAGAGCCAAACGGGAAAAAGTATGTACTCGCAAAGTCTCTGTCGGAGGGACACAAGAGGCTCCGCTAGCATCCTGACTTCTCACCCCTTTATATTTCATCCCTTCTGTTGAATAAGGGACAGATATATTCCCTGTAAAAGGAGATATCTGTCCCTTTTTTCTTTCGCCTATCTCCCCATATCATGAGGCACAATTACAGTTGTTGACTTCGTTGTCCTGTTCCCGGCCTGATCCGTAACAAGGGGTCATGGGTCATGAGGGGACATTCTATAGTCAACTAACTTGTCTCTGAGAGCTGGATTCCTGCTGACAATCTCCCCTCCCCGCTTTACTGCCACACTCACTCCGGAACGAGTCATGTTAAGCGCTCTGGCAACGGCAACTCCGCTAAAATTGCACACCCTCACTGCCAGGTAACAGATAGCTGCCCTGACATCGGCCAGCTCTTTAGTCCTGTTCTTCTGCTGCAACAATTCCACTTTTACCTCTAACGTGTCGGCTGCTCTTTGCATCATCTCTTCTAGTGATATTTTCGAGCCATTGATTTCGCCAGACTCTTCCTCTCGCCACAGGCTTTCAACAAATTCACCACTGCCGAGGATTCTCTCGTCATAAGCTTCATATTCTCTTTGGTTCCGTACGCCTTGGGACCTACGCAATCCGCCGCCGACGAAAGAACATAAGGGTAGAGTAGAGCCAAGAAACATAAGGGTAGAGTAGAGAGCAGGTTTCACCCTGCCCTCCCTCATCAAACCGTGCATGCGGTTTTCCCGCACACGGCTTTCCGATGTTCTTCACTATAAGGCATGCGCTTTCGTCCAGCCAGCGGTTGTTGGCACTTTGTACAATC
>JANNRW010000332.1:0-20938 GCA_031401815.1 Geobacteraceae bacterium
CCAAAAGGTTTGTTATGTCCAAAATCGGCGTATTTGTCTGCCACTGTGGCGAAAACATATCAAGAACTGTTGACGTGGAAAGAGTGGCCACTGCTGCTGAGAAGCTCTCCGGTGTTGCCTATGCCTGCGACTACAAGTACATGTGCTCTGACCCCGGGCAAAATCTCCTCAAAAAGGCTGTCACTGATCACAATCTGGACGGGATAGTTGTTGCTGCCTGCTCCCCCCGCATGCACGAAAAGACCTTCCGCAAGGCTGCCCAGACTGCTGGTCTCAACCCTTATCTGGTTGAAATGGCAAACATCCGCGAGCACTGTTCCTGGGTTCATGAAGACAAGGAAGAGGCCACTGTCAAGGCAACAGAGATCGTTACCATGCTGGTGGAGCGGGTAAAGATGAACAGGAAACTCCAGCCGATCACTGTGCCGGTAACGAAAAGGGCGCTTGTTATCGGTGGCGGCATTGCCGGTATCCAGGCCGCTCTGGACATCGCTGACTGCGGCCATCAGGTTGTCCTGGTGGAACGGGAGCCATCAATCGGCGGCCACATGGCTCAGTTATCCGAGACCTTCCCGACGCTGGACTGCTCCCAGTGCATCATGACCCCAAAAATTGTGGATGTTGCCAATCACCCCAACATCACCCTGCACACCTTCAGCGAAATTGAACAGGTAGATGGTTACATCGGCAACTTTCAGGTTACGATAAAAAAGAAGGCTCGCTCCGTAGATATGGACAGGTGCACCGGCTGCGGCGTATGCATGGCCAAATGTCCCCAGAAGAAAATCCCCAACTCTTTTGACAAAAACCTTGGAATGCGCCCTGCTATCTACGTCCCTTTCCCCCAGGCAGTCCCGAACACTCCGGTGATTGATCGGGAGAACTGCACATATTTCAAAAGTGGCAAGTGTGGCGTCTGTCAAAAGGTCTGTGGCCCTGGAGCGGTTGACTACACTCAGGAAGACCAGCTGATTGTCGAAGACATCGGTGCCATTGTCGTTGCTACAGGTTTTGAACTCTACAGCATTGGCGAGAAGCCGAAAGGCTCCTCTATCAAGGGGTATGGCGAATTCGGCCATGGGAAGATCCCGGATGTCATAGACGGCATGACCTTTGAACGGCTCGCCAGCGCCTCCGGCCCCACTGGCGGAAAGATCATCAGACCCTCTGATGGCAGGGAGCCCCGATCAGTGGTCTTTGTCCAGTGTGTCGGCTCTCGCGCACGGGAAAAAGGGATCAGCTACTGCTCCAAGGTCTGCTGCATGTACACGGCTAAACATACAATGCTCTACCATCACAAGGTTCACGACGGTCAGGCGTATGTCTTTTTCATGGATGCCCGTACTCCTGGCAAAGGGTATGACGAGTTCTGGCGCCGCTCCATTGAAGAGGAGAATGCGGTCTATATCCGTGGCATGGTCTCCCGGCTCTATGAAAAAGGGGACAAGATCGTTGTCATGGGGAGCGATATCGCCCTCGGAATCCAGATTGAGATCGAAGCTGACATGGTGGTGCTGGCTACGGCGATTCAACCACGTACAGGCGCAGAACTTCTGGCTCAGAAGCTTGGGATATCCTATGACATGTACAACTTCTACTCTGAAGCTCATGCAAAGCTGAGACCGGTCGAGTGCGCCACAGCCGGGGTCTATCTGGCAGGTGCCTGCCAGGGGCCAAAGGATATACCTGATACAGTTTCCCAGGCGTCTGCTGCTGCGGCCAAGGTTATGACCCTTTTCTCCAAAGACGAACTGGAGCGTGAGCCGATAGTTGCCAAGGTGAATGAAATAAATTGTGTCGCCTGCTTCTACTGCAAGAAGGTCTGCCCCTACGGAGCTGTGGAAGAGAAGGAGATTCGTGACCGGCAGGGCAATCTCATCAAAGTTGTAGCCTGGGTAAACCCCGGCGTCTGCGGTGGTTGCGGCACCTGTCAAGCTACCTGTCCGTCGAAGTCGGTAGAGCTTGACGGCTATACGGACGAGCAGATCATGGCGCAGATAGAGGCGCTGTAAAGGCAGTATTCAGAATTCAGTATTCAGTATTCAGTTTTTTCTACTGACTCCTGACCCCTGACTACTGACACCTGAGAGGTTATTCCATGCATGCTGAAAAACTGAAGAACAACTTCGAACCAAAAATCGTCGCCTTCGTCTGCACCTGGTGCACCTATGCCGGTGCTGACCTGGCAGGAACCAGCCGGATGCAGTATCCGAGCAATGTGCGCGTCCTCAAGTTCCCCTGTACAGGACGGATTGATCCCCTCTTTATTCTACGCGCCTTTCAGAAGGGTGCTGACGCTGTTCTGGTCTCAGGCTGCCATCCGGGGGATTGCCACTACATGGCTGGTAACTTTCATGCCCGCCGCCGCTTCGCCACTTTTCGAAAACTGCTGGAGTTCATCGGTGTTGATCTGAACCGGCTGCAGTTCTCCTGGGTCTCTGCCGCAGAAGGGGGTAAGTGGGTCGAAGTTGTCACCGAACTGACTGAAAAGATTCGGTCAATGGGACAGATGCAGGAGTTCAAGGCGCTGGAGCTGGAAGAGTGCTGGTCCGGAAAGCTGGATACAGCGGAATTGCAGGAAGCGTACAATAAAATCTAGGCTCAGGGCTGAGGGCTCAGGGCTCGGGGTAAAGGCTTATGATTCTGCCTTTGCCCTGAGCCCTGATCAGCAGGGATACTATGAACAACATTGCAGAAAAACAGAACACCCCCCTCGTTGACAGCGCCTACTTCGAAGCCATCACCACCGCTATTCGCATGGAAGCCCGGCGGGCTCTCGATTCCGGCGAAGTCAGCGCTGTCATCGGCTACAAATCAGGCCGTCGCAAGGGCTCAGCCCAGCCGGTCATCATCACTGATGCTGCCCGTTCCGATGAGCTCGTCTTCTCCCCTGCGTGTGTCAACAACCTGGCTCTTTATCTCACCAAGGCAAAGAAAGAGGTGCGCAAAAACGGGAAAATTGCCATCGTAGCCAAGGGGTGTGACTTAAAGGCGCTGGCAGGCTTGATGGGAGAGTCCCAGCTGAAAAGGGAGAATCTCCATATCATCGGAATTGCCTGCGCCGGGGTGCATGGCGGAAATGTTGAGCCTTCCGAGCCGCTCTCCACCGGGACGATTGCCCGAAAATGCAGGGAGTGCCACTCACATGTTCCGGAAGGGGTGGATATGACTGCTGGCACCCTGCCAGCACTTGAACAGCTTGCTGCTCTTGAATCAGAAGAGCTGTCCAGACTGGAAGCTATGACCCCGGCTGAACGCTGGGCTTTCTGGACAGAGCATCTCTCCCGCTGTATCCGCTGCATGGCCTGCCGCCAGGTCTGCCCGTTCTGTTACTGCGAGCAGTGCCTCTGTGACCGCAACCGCCCCCAGGGGGTCGAGACAACACCCAGACCGGCCGGCAACATGGGGTGGCATATCATCCGGGCAATGCATCTTGCCGGGCGATGCGCAGGCTGCGCCGAATGCGAGCGCTCCTGCCCGATGGATATTCCGCTGAATCTTTTGAACCGAAAGATGGCTCAGGAGCTGAAGGATCTTTATGGCCACGAAGCTGGTATGCAGCCGCATGAAAAGGGGCCGCTGGCGATGTATAAGGAAAATGACGACGAGTCGTTTATAAAATAAACAGGCTCTAGGCTCGGGGCTCGGGGTAAAGGCTTTTGACTCTGCCTTCGCCCTGAGCCCTGAGCCCCGAGCGTGGAGCCCGGATTTTTTATGCCAACAATTACCGAACAAAACCTCCGTACCCTCATCGACAGCCTCGTAAAAGATGGCAGTCGGGTAGTCGGCCCAAAAGCAGCAGGCAGCCTGACCCTTTACGAGCCTCTCTCCTCCGGCTCCGAACTTGTACTGGGGGCACTGCCGCGCCGATCCGCCAAGGAGACTTTCTTCCCGCTCTGTGAGGATATTCTTTCCTATGAAAAAAAAGAGGGGAAGATGACCGTGGCTGACGTGGATCTTGCCCGGCTGCCTCAAACAGTTCTGGTTGGAGCGCTCCCCTGTGACGCCGCAGCTCCGGGGATTCTGGATGCGGTATTTTCCTGGGACTATAATGACGAATTCTATCTGGAACGCCGCAAAAAAACGACGGTCATAGGGATTGCCTGTACAAAGGCAGATGACGCCTGCTTCTGTACTGCTGTCGGCTACTCTCCGTCCGAAAGCAGGGGTTCAGATCTCTTTCTGCTTCCGCTGGAGGGGGACAAATATCGCTGCCAGGTCATCACCGACAAGGGGAATCTCCTGCTGGAGCGGTACAGACATCTGTTTACCGATGAGGAGGGGGGCAAAGTTCTCCCCCTGGCGCACCCCACCATGGAAAAACTCGACCTGAAAAAGATCCGTGAGTGGCTTGACAAGAACTTTGAAAACGATTTCTGGAGAGAGATAGCAGAGCGCTGTGTCGGTTGCGGTGCCTGCGCCTTTATCTGTCCGGCCTGCCACTGCTTTGACATAAACGATGAAGGGTCAGAGGGGAAGGGAACCCGTCGCAAGCAGTGGGATGCCTGCGGTTTCAGCAAATTCACCAATCACGCTTCCGGGCATAACCCCAGGAACGTGCAGCCCCAGCGCTACCGCAACCGGATCATGCACAAGTTCAAGTATTACGATGACAAATTCGGCCAGACTCTCTGCACCGGCTGCGGCAGATGCGTCCGCGCCTGTCCGGTGGGGATTGACATAGCCGAAATCATAAACAAAATCGGCTCTGGGCTCTAGGCTCTGGGCTCTGGGGAAAATCCTGGAGCCCCGAGCCACGAGCCCCGAGCCTGGAGTTATCATGTGCGACAGCAAAAACATCTACAAACCACACCTCGCCACCATCGAGCAGATCATCGACGAGACCCCGGACGTCCGGACTTTTCGCCTTGTCTTTCAGGATGAGAAGGTGCGCGAAAGCTTCTCCTTCCGCTCCGGGCAGTTTGCCGAGTACTCTGCTTTCGGATTTGGTGAATCAACCTTCTGCATCGCCTCCTCACCCACAAGGGCAGGGCATATCGAGTGCTGTTTCCGCGCGGTTGGAAAAGTGACCGAAGCGCTGCGTCGTCTTGAAGTCGGCGATACTGTAGGGGTGCGCGGCCCCTATGGCAACTCCTTCCCGATTGAAAATTTCCATGGGAAAAATCTTGTCTTTGTCGCAGGCGGGATCGCACTCCCCCCTCTTCGTACCCTGATCTGGAACGCGCTTGACCAACGTGAAAAATTCGGTGATATCACCATTGTCTACGGCGCCCGCTCGGAGAGTGATCTGGTCTACAAACGGGAGCTGAAAGAGTGGGAGGAGCGGGAAGACGTCCGCCTTGTAAAGACCGTCGATCCCGGCGGCAACAGTCCGGAGTGGGACGGCAAGGTCGGTTTTGTACCGACAGTTCTGGGAGAAGCTGCCCCAGTCGCCGAGAACACCATTGCCCTTGTCTGCGGCCCGCCGATCATGATCAAATTCACCCTGCCGGTGCTGGAAAAGCTCGGTTTCAGTGACGAGCAGATTTACACCACCCTGGAGAACCGGATGAAGTGCGGTCTGGGGAAATGCGGCCGCTGCAATGTCGGAAATGTCTACGTCTGCAAGGATGGGCCGGTATTTACAGCCGGGCAGGTAAAGGCGATGTCGCAGGAGTTTTAGAAAATTACACAGATGCCAGCTATTGCAAATCTGACCTGTCAGAGTTGTCCGACAGGTCAGACTACCTTGCCTCTGCCAACAGAAAAGCCCTAGAACGGAATATCATCATCCCCATTATAGCCGACCGGTTCGTCGTAGGCCGCAGATGAGGCATCAGTTTTCCCGGATCTTCCACCTCCATCACCCTTTGCGCCAAGCATCTGCATCCTCTCACCGACTATTTCCGTGGTATAGCGATCACGGCCATCCTTGTCCTGCCATTTCCGGGTCTGCAATCGGCCTTCGATGTAGACGGTCTTACCCTTGGCCAGGTATTCGCCTGCAATCTCGGCAAGTCTTGCCCAAAGAGTTACATTGTGCCATTCGGTCTTCTCTTCCCATTCACCGCTCTTGTTCTTGAACTTGTCAGTGGTTGCCAGCGAGAAGCTCGCAACTGCGGTGCCGGAGGTTGTATAACGGACTTCCGGGTCTTTGCCGAGGTTGCCGATAAGCATGACTTTATTCAGACTGGCCATTTGTGAGAGCTCCTTTTTGATTTGAAATTATTGATATTGAAGAGTGTGCCAGTCTATAAAAAGCGCCTCGCTTTGGCAAGCGCTATTTGATTGACTAACAGGCTGAAACCCAGTAAATTTGCGCTGATTAACGGGTTGATCCAGCCTCAACTTGCCTGCATTTCCAATCCCTGGGAAGAATCATTGCAGGCAAAAGTCGCTGATCCGGAGAGTTGAAATGAGAGGAATATACATTGCGCTGATTCTGGCCGGGCTGGCGCTTACAGCCTGGGGTTTTCCGGCAGCATACCGTATCCGGCGTCCCTGGCGCATACTTGCGGCAGTGGCCGCACTGACAGGTGTAATAGCTACACTAGCAGGGACACTTTTATTTGCTGTTCCGGACTTTTTCAAAAGGTGAAACAATGCAGGAACGAGCCAAAATAATTACCCTTAATGCTTTGGTAGCTGCTGTTCTTGCGCTTGCTCTTTTTGCCGGCAGCACCCAGTATCGACAGTGGGCACAGTTCAAAAGAGGCGAACAGGCTCTGGCTGCGCGTGACTATATTCAGGCTGTCGCAGGGTTTGAATCTGCAATTCATATGTACACCCCCTTTAGTCCGCTGGTGGAGAGCTCAGCCACAAAGCTATGGAGCATTGGCGAAACACTTGAACAGCGGGGAGATACCGAGAAGGCACTTATAGCCTACCGGGCGCTTCGGAGTTCATTTTACTCGACTCACGGCCTCTTCAAGCCCGGCATGGAGTGGATTACCCGCTGCGACAGGAAAATAACTGCACTTGCCAGACCGGTTCAACCGGCGCAATAAATCGGAATTTATGAACCCTCCCAACCACGACACCCTAGGACTCAAAATAACCCCTTTAGGCGGACTTGGTGAAATCGGCCTCAACATGATGACCTTCGAGTACGGTGATGACATAATCATTGTCGACTGCGGTCTCATGTTTCCGGAACCGTTCATGCTCGGCATAGATCTGGTCATACCCGACATATCCTCTCTTCTTGACCGGAAAGAGTCCATCAGGGGCATTTTCCTCACTCATGGACATGAAGACCATATCGGTGCCCTACCCTATATCCTGCGGCAGATAACCCCTCCCATTTATGGCACTGCGCTGACAACCGGTTTTGTAAGGGAGAAGCTGAAGGAGATTGATCTAGATGGCGAAGTCGAGCTGCACCAGATCAAGCCGAGAGAAAAAGTTACAGTCGGCTCATTTACAGTTGAATTCATCCGGGTGGCTCACTCCATAGTTGATGGCTGTGCTTTTGCAATTCACACCCCGGAAGGGGTAGTCATTCATACCGGAGATTTCAAGATAGATCAGACTCCGGTTGACGGTGAACTGACCGATCTTGCCACTTTTGCCCGTTATGGAGAGAGCGGGGTGCTTGCTCTTTTATCCGACTCAACCAATGTCGAGCGTGAAGGGTACACTCTGTCCGAGAGACTGGTTGGTGAGGCATTTGACGAAATTTTCCCGAAATGTCCTGCAAGGATCATTGTAGCAGCATTTTCCAGCAATATTCACCGGGTGCAGCAGGTTGTGGACGCAGCAATCAAGTGCGGTCGAAAGGTGCTTTTGAACGGTCGCTCCATGCTGGCCAATGTGCAGATCGCTCGTGAGCTTGGCTATATAACCATTCCGGATGATGTGCTGATAGATCTGAAAGAGCTCCCCAAAATCCCACGGGAACAGGTCTGCATGATTACCACCGGCTCGCAGGGGGAGCCGATGAGTGCGCTCTCCCGCATCGCCATGGATGACCATAAACAGATAAAACTTGAAGCCGGAGATACTGTCATTCTCTCCTCGCGCTTTATTCCGGGCAATGAAAAAACCATCTCCGATCTTATCAATCATCTCTACCGCCGTGGCGCAGAAGTATTTCACGAAAATGTTTCCGAAGTGCATGTCTCGGGTCATGCGAGCCAGGAAGAGCTTAAACTGATCCTGAATCTTGTGCAGCCGCGCTGGTTTCTGCCGATCCATGGCGAGTACCGGCACCTGGTCAAACATGCAAAGCTTGCAGAGAGGGTCGGAATTCCGAAGGAGCGCTGCATCATAATGACAAACGGTGATGTAGTCGCCTTTTCCGGTAACGAGGCTTGCGTTCTTGATAAAGTGGAACATGGCCGGGTTTTTGTTGATGGGAAAGGGGTGGGGGATGTCGGCGCAATTGTCCTTAAAGACCGCAAACATCTCTCGGAAGACGGTATGGTTGTTGTTATCATCGGCATCGAACAGGAGACCGGCAAGATCATCTACGGCCCGGACATTGTTTCGCGCGGTTTTGTCTTTGAAGACGAAAGCAGGGAGTACCTTGAAGCAGCCAGGCAGGTGGTGATCGACACTCTTGCAACCCATAGTATCGAGATGCTGGGTGACTGGACCGAGGTGAAACAGGAGGTACGCGCAGTGCTGCGCCGCTTCTTCAAGAAGAGTATTGAGCGAAGGCCGGTGATTCTGCCGGTGATTATGGAGATGTAACTATCAGGTGTTCAGGTTGAAGGCTGAAGGTAATAGAAAGCGTAACTATTCAGCAGAGTATCATAACTCCCCCTGTCCCCCTCTTATCTTAAGAGGGGGGACGTTTTCTGGGCAATGAGAGGAAAAATCATCCGGATTCTCTCCGTAGCGTTCCTCCCCTTAAGCTAAGGGGAGGAGAGGAGGGGTTATGAAAGAATGGTGCTGAATAGGTAACAAAAAGTAATGATTCACTGAGGCTGACATGGAAGAGCAGACAGAAAAAAAAGAGAAACTGGCTGTAGAGATAAAAGGGATGCTCCTGTGCGCAGTCGGCCTCTTTATTCTCATTTCGCTTCTCTCCTTCAACACATCTGATTTCACTTTAAACAGTTTCTCAACGGATCAATCTGTAAAAAACTATGGCGGCAGATTCGGTGCACAGCTCTCTGACCTCATACTTCAGCTTTTCGGTCTTGCATCATACGCCATTCCGGCAGCGCTCCTCTATCTTGCATACCGCTCGCTCCGCTTCAAGGAGTTCCGCTGGAAAGCCTACAAAATTGCCGCTTTCACCGGCCTGCTGGTCACACTGGCTGCCCTGTTCGCCTTCAACCTCGAATTTACCTCTCTTTTTGGACAGAGAGTCCCCACCGGCGGCGCTATCGGCTTCAAAACCTCCGAAATACTGAAGCGCTGGCTCGGAACTTCAGGAGCCATTCTGCTGCTTTTGCCGATGCTTGCCGCTTCAGTCATGGTGCTCTCCCGTTTCTCCTTTATTCTTTATGCTGACTGGTGGATCAACTCACTCACTGATCGCTGGAATCGAAGGAAGGAAAAGGAGGCGCTGAATCGAGCACTGAATGAAAAGGAAAAACCGCAGGGGGATACTCCGGCAGCTGTCATAAAACCTCTGCAGGTCACTGTTCCCCAGGCATCGTTAATGCTTAAGAAGGAGAAGAAAAAGGACGAGAGCAAGCTCAAACCGGTTCAGGAAGCCTTTGATTTCATCAAGACAGATGGCAACTATCAGACTCCGCCGCTCTCACTGCTGGAAAATCCTCCTGAAACAGCCCGCAGGGTTGACAAGGAGGCGCTGCAGATGAACGCCCGTCTCCTGGAAAAAAAGCTTAAAGACTTCGGTATAGATGGAGAGGTGGTAGAGATTGCTCCGGGGCCGGTGGTGACCATGTATGAATTCGCTCCGGGGCCAGGGATCAAGGTGAGCCGGATTGCAGGGCTGGCGGATGATCTCTCCATGGCGCTACAGGCACTGGCAATACGAATCGTTGCCCCTATCCCCGGCAAGGGGGTAGTCGGGATAGAACTCCCCAACCGCGACCGTGAAACAGTTTTTCTGAAGGAGATTCTGGCAAGCGAGAATTTTCACAAAGGGCGGATGCGTCTCCCGATGGCGCTTGGCAAAGACATATCCGGCGACTCACTGGTAGCTGATCTTGCCAGAATGCCTCACCTGCTGGTTGCAGGGGCGACCGGATCCGGAAAGTCTGTCTCTATCAACACCATGATTCTCTCTCTCCTTTACACCTCAACACCAAAAGATGTCAGGATAATCATGGTAGATCCGAAGATGCTCGAACTCTCTGTATACGAAGGGATTCCGCATCTCTTGCTGCCGGTTGTCACCAACCCGAAGAAAGCGTCTCTGGCGCTCAAGTGGGCAGTAGAGGAGATGGGGCGCCGCTACCGGCTCATGGCCGACAAGGGGGTTCGCAATATTGACTCCTATAATCGTGAACTGGCCAGGGAAGAGAAGGAGGCCTCCGAACTTCAGGCCATGGGGACGGTAACCGTGGAAGAGGTAGAAGATCTGATGGGGAGCGACGATGATGTCATACGGGAGTTTCTTGCAAAAGAGGAGCAGCTGGAACATGGCCACCTCCCCTTCATTGTCGTAATAGTGGATGAACTGGCTGATCTGATGATGGTTGCAGGAAGAGATCTGGAGGAGTCCATTGCCCGTCTGGCCCAGATGGCCCGCGCCGCAGGGATTCATCTGATTCTTGCTACCCAGCGCCCATCTGTCGATGTCATCACCGGTCTCATAAAAGCCAACTTCCCTGCCCGTATATCTTTCCAGGTCTCTTCAAAAACAGACTCCCGCACCATTCTGGACTGTAACGGCTCGGAGTCGCTGCTCGGGAATGGCGACATGCTTTTTCTGCCTCCTGGCACATCCAAGATGCAACGAGCTCACGGTGCCTTTGTCTCTGATGCAGAGGTTCAGCGCGTCGTAGATTTCCTTAAAAAGCAGGGGAAACCGGTATTTGACAAGTCTATTCTTGAGATGAAGGATGATGGCGGATCAAAAAGCAGCGACAGTGACCAGGAAGATGACCCCCAGTACGATGCTGCTCTGGCGCTGGTTGCAGAAGCGAAACAGGCGTCAATCTCAATGATTCAGAGACGCCTTCGTATCGGTTACAACCGCGCGGCGCGGATTATCGAAAAGATGGAACAGGATGGGGTAGTAGGCCCCAGCGACGGCACCAGCAAGCCACGGGAAGTATTCATAAACAAGCTCTGATGATGGAGGCAAGATGAAATCCAGCCTGCGTTACAAGTTCGGGAGCATGGTACTTCTGGCAGCAGTCCCTTTTCTGCTTTATGCAGTTTTTCACTATCTGGACACAATCGCCGATAACAGGAAAACCGCCATTGAGAAGAACTTCGCCAAGGCTGAAGAGCTGGTGCACGAAATTGACGATTTTATAGACAGCTCGCAGAGCGTTCTCTACTCCCTTGCCCTTCACCCCGCCATAATCAGCAACAACAGCGCCGAATGCACCGCTATCTTCAGCCAGCTTCTCCCGCTCTACCCGCTTCATCTGAATATCCTTGCAGCTGACATGCAGGGGAGAAATTTCGCCAGCGCGGTCAATCAGGAAAAGGCTCGCAACCTTGAATATAAAGACAAGGAGTGGTTCATACGGGGGAGCAGGGGGGTATCGGTCGTAACTGATCTGCATCCATCAAAACTCTATGACAAACCTTCATTCATTATTACCATGCCTGTGTTCAGCAACTCCGGTGAACAGAGTGCTGTTCTCGGTTTTCCGGTCGACCTGCATGCACTTCAGGATCACTTCGTCAAATCTGAAAATCTCGGAACTGATACTACCCTGACAGTTTTTGACAACAAGGGTGCAATCCTCATCTGTACTTCCGACAAAACAGCAGCAGGAAGGCCGTGCAAACGGCCTGAGCTTCTGAAATACCTTTCAGAGGCCAAAACCGGCTCTCTTGCCGCTCCTGATCTTCAGGGGGTCGAGAGGCATTACAGCTTTGCCACGATCGACTCCACTGGCTGGAAGGTGCTGGTCGGAATCAAGGCAAGCACTATCTATGCTGACGCCAACAAGGGTGCTTTACGGCATCTGATATTTTTTGTCTCTATCTGTCTGGCAGGCTCTTTGGCAGCTCTCTGGTACAGTCGTCAGCTTGGATCCAGAATTGACGTTCTGATTGAAGGTCTCGACAAGGCGGCAGCCGGTGACTTGAGAGTCCGTCTCGAGGTTAACGGAAAAGATGAGGTGGGCATTGCCGGTAAAGCCTTTAACCGGATGGCAGCAGAGCGTGAAAAAGCAGAAGAGACCATCAGGGAGTTTGCCGCAACCCTGGAGAAGAGAGTCGAACAGAGAACTCTCGAACTATCCAGCGCCAAGAACGAGCTGGAGGCGTTCTCTTACGCGGTATCTCACGACCTGCAGGCTCCGGTTCGCCATATACTTGCATTTTCCCAGATAATACTTGAAGAGCATGCCGAAGAGTTGACCGGGGAGTCTCGTGATTTTATCCGGCGTATCAACAGATCAGGGCTACAGATGAAGGAGCTCATCACACATCTGCTCAACCTTTCGAGACTAAACCAGCACGAGCTTGACCTTCTCACAGCTGATATCAGCAGCATCTCCAGCTCTATCTGCAATGATCTGGCAGAAGCCGAGCCGGATCGCAAAGTCGAGGTCATAATAGCCAGAGGGCTTAAGGCAGATGCGGATCCGGCACTGCTCACAATTGCGCTTCAGAACCTTATCGGCAACGCCTGGAAATATACAAGAGGGGTTGAACAGCCATGCATTGAAATCGGCGAGGCTGTTTACAGCGACAGGCCCTGCTTTTTTATTCGGGACAACGGCTGCGGTTTTGACATGGAGTACGCTGACAAACTCTTTGTCCCTTTTCATCGGCTGCACTCCCCTTCCGATTTTGAAGGCTCGGGCGTCGGGCTGGCAACCGTAATGCGGATCATGCAGCGGCATGGTGGAACAATATGGGCCAAGAGTTCACCCGGAAAAGGGGCAACATTCTATTTTACCTTGGGAGGCTGACAGACTTGCCATGACAAAAAAAACTGAAGAGCTGGCGCACTTCGCCGTAACAATCATCAGTAAGGACAGACCAGGTATTGTCGCAGACACTACCGAGGTGCTTTACCGTCTGGGCTGCAACATTGAGGATTCGAGCTGTACCATGCTCGGCGGCGATTTTGCCATGATCCTGATTGTGACCCACGACAAGCCCTTTCCGAAAATCCGCCTGGCAGATGAATTCAGGCTTCTGCATGAGCGTACCGGGCTTACAGTTCATCTGCGAACCCTTCACGAAGACGAACTGAAGCACCCTTCTGAAGAGGGGGAACTCTGTCTCATCTCGGTCTATGGCTCTGACCGGCCCGGCATTGTCTACCAGGTAACCAGGACGCTGGCCGATCACAAGATTAATATTACAGACCTTAATACCCGCCTGATCGGGACGCAGGAGGAGCCTGTCTACGTGTTGATGCTCGAAGCTGTTCTCCCCCAGGGGATGACTGTTGATGCCACATCTGCACTCCTTGAAACTCATCGTAATGAGCTGCAGGTCGAAATCAGTGTGCGAACAATAACTCCGGTATCCCTTTAGAAATCATGCCTCCACAGCCAATTCTCACATATCCGCACCCGGTTCTCAAGAAGATCGCAAAACCGGTAACAGTGATTGACGATGCGATTCTCGCCCTCATCAGCGACCTCCTCGACACCATGAAGACCGGACCCGGCTCTGTCGGAGTCGCTGCACCACAGATCGGTGTTTCGCTCCGCGCATGCGTGGTGGACGTTTCCAATAACCGCCTCGGCAAAGAGAATAATCATGGTCTGCTCGTCATGCTCAATCCTGAAATTGTCGCCCGAAGCGGCTCGGCAGTCATGCGGGAAGGGTGTATGAGTATTCCTGACTATACCGGCGAAGTCGAACGGGCAACAGCAGTGACCGTCCGTTTCATGGTTGGAACAGGGAAAGTTTACGAGTTCGAAGCAATTGGCTTTGAAGCAGTCGCCATTCAGCATGAGATGGATCATCTGGATGGCATCCTTTTCCTGGATCGGATAGTATCACTTAAAACCGGGCTCTTTCGCCGCAAGAGTTATAATTAACTCAACGACTCAACAATTCAACAACTCAACAGCTCTTTATGAACTACATCGCTGACCTCCATATTCACTCCCCCTACTCCCGTGCCACCAGCCCGGAGAGCACCCTGGCCGGACTGGCCGTCTGGGCGAGGATCAAGGGTATCCAGGTAGTCGGAACCGGCGACTTCACTCACCCGGCATGGTTCGCCCGGCTGAAAGAGGAGCTGACCCCTGCCGAACCGGGTCTGTACCGGCTGAAGCGCGAAACAGCGCTCTCATCCCCTCTGGCCGGGCTGACGCCGTCTGCCACCCCCTTGCGCTTCCTGCTCTCTGCTGAAGTGAGCTGCATCTATAAAAGGGGGGGGGAGGTACGCAAGGTGCACAATCTCCTCTATGTGCCCGATATTGACTCAGCCGGGCGTCTGAACAGAAGACTCGCCAGGATAGGGAATATCGGATCTGACGGTCGCCCCATCCTCGGACTCGACAGTCACGATCTGCTGGAGATAATGCTTGAAGAGGCTCCGGACGGGTTTCTTGTTCCGGCTCATATCTGGACCCCCTGGTTTTCTCTTTTCGGTTCCCGCTCCGGCTTCGACACTGTTGAAGAGTGCTTTGGAGAGCTGACTCCGCACATCTTTGCACTGGAGACCGGCCTATCTTCCGATCCGGCCATGAACCGCCTGATTTCAAAGCTTGACAGCTATGCGCTTATCTCAAACTCGGACTGTCACTCACCAGCAAAACTGGGTCGGGAAGCCAATCTGCTCAATACTGGCCTTGATTTTTACTCGCTACGTGATGCATTCAGAAAAAACTGTCGTGATGTTTTTCCAGGCACGATAGAATTTTTCCCGGAAGAGGGGAAATATCATGGAGACGGCCACCTTGACTGCGGTATCTGCCTGGAGCCTGCTGAAACCCGTCGACTGGGGGGAGTATGCCCCGTATGCAGCCGTACGTTAACTATCGGGGTAAACTACAGGGTCACTGAACTGGCAGACAGGGATCGCCCGCTATTTGCGGATAACAGCCCGGAGGTATTCAGCCTGATTCCGCTCCCGGAGATTCTGGGAGAGATTCTCGGCGCAGGCTCTTCATCGAAAGGGGTGTTGCGCAATTACGCCAGAGCCATCAGCATGTTTGGCTCTGAATTCGATCTTCTGTTGCGAACTCCAATCGATGATATAAGTCGCAAGTCGCTGCTACTTGGCGAGGCTGTTTCCAGAATGAGAGGGGGCAGAGTCATCAGACAGCCGGGCTATGACGGTAAATTCGGAGTAATCCGGGTATTCGCCGATAAGGAGTTGCCGCCAAAAAGCAGGAGCAGGGAGATCTTCTGATAAATGACATCCACCAATAAAGTGGTAAACTATTTTTAAGGGACACACTCCCCCAAACTCAAACAATCAGGAGGCTCAATATGAACAGATTCGTACGACTTCTTATCCCTCTATTTTTGCTACTTCTCCCTGCTGTCGCTTTTTCCGCAACCTGGAACATTGACTCTGACCACTCCAATGTCCAGTTTTCTGTAAAGCATATGATGGTTGCTAATGTAAAAGGGAGCTTTGGCACAGTGAAGGGGACTGTTGAAATCGATGACAAGGATGTCGCAAAATCAGGTGTCAACGTTACCATTGAGACAGGCTCAATCAATACGGGTGTGGCAAAGCGGGATGAGCATCTTAAAAGTGCCGATTTTTTTGATGTGACCAAATACCCTGCCATGACCTTTGTCTCGAAAAAAGTTGTCAAAAGCGGCAATGACAAGTTGAAAGTTACCGGTGATCTGACAATTCACGGCATTACCAAAGAGGTTGTTCTGGATGTAGCCGGTCTCACTGCTGAAACCAAAGACCCTTGGGGCGGGCTCAGAAGAGGTGCCTCAGCATCTGCAAAAATCAACAGGAAGGATTTTGGCCTGACCTGGAACAAGGCACTGGAGACAGGTGGGGTGGTAGTTGGTGAAGAGGTACTGATTACTCTGGAAGTTGAATTGACCAAGGCGCAGGGCAA
Source organism: Geobacteraceae bacterium (assembly GCA_031401815.1). GTDB lineage: Bacteria > Desulfobacterota > Desulfuromonadia > Geobacterales > DSM-12255 > JANNRW01. The sequence goes on from JANNRW010000332.1 coordinate 16,047, forward strand.
ATAAGCTGAAAATCAATGCCGATGAAAAAACTTAACCCGGCTCGCATCAGCCAGCTGCTCTTTCTGGCTCTTTTTATCATCCTCTTCCTGATGACGGAGTATCGCGGGAGCGACCGGATTGTGGCTGCCGTAAACGGCTTTTTCCGGGCAAACCCCCTGACCGCAGTCAGCACCATGCTGGCAACCGGAACATATATCCCGCTTCTCCTTCCCGGTCTGCTACTGCTCATCGCCTCTCTGTTTCTGGGGCGATTTTTTTGTGGCTGGCTCTGTCCACTCGGGACAATCCTCGATCTGGTTACGAAACGGATAACAAAGAAAGCTCCTCTGCCCTGGCTTAAAGGAAATCTCAAATACTGGCTCCTGCTCCCACTCCTTGGTGCCTCGGTTTTCAAGCTCAATCTGGCGGGGCTCCTCGACCCGATTGCTATTCTGCTGCGCGGACTGACCTTTTTCCTTCACCCTCTCCTGGGAGATGGAGTGCGGAGCAGCTGGCGCGGTCTATATGCTGTCATAGGGGAACAACGGGATCTCCTCGCGCCGGGCTATCGGCTCATAAGCGACTATCTACTCCCGTTTCGCGAAGCGCTCTATCCGCTTGCCTTTGCTTCTGCCTTTATTCTGGGACTGGTCATTTATCTGGAGCGTTACGGCGAACGTACCTGGTGCCGTCACCTCTGCCCATTGGGAACCCTCCTGGGGTTGGCCGCCCGTTTTTCCCCGCTGCTCCGGACGCCTGTAGCCCCCTGCTCAGACTGTAGAAATTGTGCGGCACTCTGCCCTTCCGGCTTTGACCGTGAGCTGATGCAGAAAGAGGAGTGTCTCGCCTGCATGAACTGCGTAGCAACCTGTCCGAAAGGGAAAGTCGGTTTTTCTTTCGGGCTTGAGCCGGAGCAAAAGCCGATCATGGAGCGGCGGGTATTTCTCGGAGGTCTATTTTCCGGTTTTCTGCTGGCCAGGGCATTTCGTTTTCAAGACCCTGAAAAAGAGCCAAAGCTTCTCAGACCTCCAGGTGTGCGGAGCGAAAAGGTGTTTCTCCAGAAGTGCATCCGCTGCGGCGAATGCATGAAAGTCTGCCTGCGAAGCGCCCTTTATCCGGCTTTTTCACAGGCAGGTGTGGAAGGTCTTTACACACCGGTACTGATTCCACGACTTGGCTACTGCGAGTACAACTGCACCCTCTGCGGACAGGTCTGCCCCACCGGGGCGATCCCGGATCTTCTGCCTGAAGTAAAGAAAAGGGAGGTAATCGGGAAAGCGGCCTTTGACAAGAACCACTGCCTCCCCTTTGCCAGGCGGATAGACTGCATAGTCTGCGAAGAGCACTGCCCGATACCACAGAAGGCGATTCGATCAGAAGAGTTAATGATGACCGGCTTTGATGGCAAAAAGCGAAAGGTCAAAGCCCCTTTTGTGGTGGACGAGCTTTGCAACGGCTGCGGAATATGCGAAAAAGTCTGTCCGCTGGAGGGGAAAGCAGGGATCGAAGTGTTTGCTGTCAAGGACAAAACACCTCTGAAAGAGTCTGCATCAGTTGACATAAAAGCGCTTGAAGCGGCGAAAGATCCATACGGGAGATAATGACTTGAAGAAACTGCTGAGCTGGGGGGGCGTCAGCCTGCTGACAACCGCGCTGCTTGATCCGCTCGTCTATTCATTGCTGGAAAAGCCGATCCCCTGGGTGCGTGATATTTTCATGGCAGCAGCCGGAGCAGGCTGTTTCTATCTGCTGATGAAATATCGTCGGGAATTGTAACCCTTGCGTCAGAATGATGCAGCAATAACGTCTCGATATTTTTTGATATAATTAGGAACAGATAACCCGTGAGGTGATTGCCCATGTTTGAATCAGCGGAGCTAGGACACAAAATCGACAAGGAACGCTACCGGCAGGAAGTGCCTGACTTAAGAGAGGCGCTTCTCAATGCCCAGCTTGATCTTGCATCAGCTGACTTTCCGGTAATCATCATTATTGGCGGTGTTGATGGCGCAGGTAAGGGTGAGACGGTCAATATCCTCAACGAGTGGATGGATCCCCGTCATATCCAGACAAACTCTCTTGATGCACCAACCGAAGAAGAGCTTGAGCGCCCATATATGTGGCGCTTCTGGCGGGTTCTGCCGCCCAGGGGAAAGATTGGAATATTTTTCGGTTCCTGGTACTCGGCCCCAATTGTGGAAAATGTTACTGGCAATACGAAAAACTCTGAACTGGACCAGACCATGGAGCGGATCATTCGTTTCGAAAAGATGCTGGTCGACGAGGGTGCCCTTATACTCAAGTTCTGGTTTCATCTTTCAAGAGATGAGCAGCACAAGCGGTTAAAGAGCCTTGAGAAGGATCCTCATACCCGCTGGCGGGTAACTTCCCGAGACTGGTCAAACTTCAAGCTTTATGACAGATTCCGGAAAGTTTCCGAGCATGCTCTGCGCCAGACCAGCACCAGTGAGTCTCCATGGACTATCGTAGAAGGGACAGATCCACGCTATCGCTCTCTCACAGTGGGAAAAGCACTGCTCCATGGGCTACGGATGCGACTTGACGCACCTGGGGAGAAAGGGCAGATTGTAACAGTGCCACCACTTATCCCTGTCATAGACGATCTGCTGCTCATCCGTTCTCTTGATCTCGCCAAAAGCATCTCCAAGGAAAAGTATGAAGATGAATTGAGTGAGTATCAGCGAAAACTCGCCCTTCTTACCCGTCATGATAATTTCCGGAAAATATCGGTAGTAGCGGTCTTTGAAGGGAATGACGCAGCAGGTAAAGGGGGGAGTATCCGCCGGATCACTTCCAGTCTCGATGCCCGGCAGTATCGTGTTGTCCCAGTGGCTGCCCCGACAGAAGAAGAGCGATCTCAGCCGTATCTCTGGCGATTCTGGCGACACCTGCCACGCAAAGGGAAATTTGCAATTTTTGATCGTTCCTGGTACGGGAGGGTGCTGGTGGAGAGAATCGAAGGGTACTGCTCACAGGAAGACTGGATGAGAGCCTACAGCGAAATCAACGATTTCGAGGAACAGCTTGTCCGGAACAGGACAGTGATTGTCAAGTTCTGGCTTACCATCAGCAAGGAGGAGCAGCTTCGTCGCTTCGAGGAGAGAGAGGCAACCGGGTTCAAGCGTTTCAAGATTACTGATGAGGACTGGCGCAACCGTGAGAAGTGGGAGGAGTACGAGCTGGCAATCTGCGACATGATTGACCGGACCAGCACAGAAATCGCCCCCTGGACTCTGGTTGAAGCAAATGACAAGTACTACGCCCGGATCAAGGTGCTGAAAACCCTCTGCAAGGCTATAGAGCGGGCTTTGAAGTGATCGCGGCAACAATCATTTTGTAGAATTCATCAGCATTGTCTGCAGTTACCGTCTTGCCGTCGACCAGTGCAGTAAGGGTTTTCTTGCAGGTATCGCAGCTTTTGATGCAATCCTTTCTCTTTATATTCATATCCGGAAAGGTTTCTTTTAGTTTTTTGAATACCTTGCCGCTCCCTTTGTTGTTTTCACAGAAACGAATCTTCATTTTGCCTCCGGGTTGTGTGACCGCTTAATTGTGATATGTTTATCTGCATGAGTACTTCCAGCTCAATTATATATTAAAATCAGGTTACAGCTGTGTAACATTTTGCAACCAGCTGGTTTTTCCCGCATTTATGATTGCAGCGACAAAGATTGTCAGACTAATATCAACAAAAATATGTTTTGTGGATTATAAATGAAAGTGCACTTTATCAGACATGCCCATGCGATAGAACGTTCAACTCTGCTGTCGGATGAACATCGTAATTTGACCTGCAGAGGACGGAAGCGATTCCGTCTGGTCGCTTCCTGTCTGAGAAAAATAGATATTGATCCTGATCTTATCATGGTGAGCCCCAAAGTCCGTGCTGTGCAAACAGCCGAGATCCTTTCAGAAGCACTCCGTTTTAACGGAGAAGTGCAAATTCACCTTGACCTTGAATACGGACCGGATCTCACCACTCTTGCCAACCTTATGAAGGCCAATCCCGAGGCTCGGGAGATTGTCATCATTGGCCATGAACCGAGCCTTGGTGAAGTTATTGGTAAATTACTCCATCTTTCGCAACCCTGCCACATCACAAAGGGGAGCGTTGTTTCCATGAAAATATCACTTGGGCAGTTCGGGCTTATTGCTGAACTTTCCGCTCTTATCACTGCTGGAGGCAAGAAAATCCGTAACTCCGGAACGGCTGCCATTGACCGGTTGCTGGGAAAAAACACCAACAGGAATAAGGAGGTTGCAATATGAGTTTAACCGCCAAAGAATTGCAGCAGATCAAGGGAATCGGAGATGTACTATCCATGCGCCTGCTTGAAGCAGGACATGATTCTTACGCAAAGATCGTAGGACTGGGAGAAAACGGACTTAAGCAGATCAAGGGAATTAATCCCAAGGCTGTTCCGGAGATTCTTGATCAGGCCGCCAGACTGGCAGCTGGTGAGATGTCTGACCGGGACAGGAAGGTTGCTATCCTGAAAGACTCATTGCAGAACCTGCGTCACTCGGTACAGGATCTTACTGAAATCGCAAGGGATCGGTTCAGTGAAACCCTTTCCGGCAAAACTGGACGCAAGATAACGGAATCATTGGTGCGATTCCTGGGGGCACTGGAAGAGCTTGAAGGGAGTGCTGGCAAGAAGCTCAAGAAGACGGGAAAACTGGTGGTGAAAGCTGAGCAACATCTTGAGGGTCTTGCCGATGCCGGGTTGAAGGATCTGCGCAAGGGTCTTAATAAAGCCAGAAAAGCTTTGCAGAGGGTGCATGAATGATAGTAAGCCAGGAATGCGGACGTTACCCCGGCAGGCTGATAGCCGTTGAAGGGTTGGACGGATCGGGCAAATCTACTCAGCTTTATCTGCTCAAACGCTGG
>JANNRW010000333.1:0-2021 GCA_031401815.1 Geobacteraceae bacterium
CGCCTCTGCCCCCTCTACCTGTCCGGTAACCGGCTGATAAGAAAGTGAGCCCGCTCCAGCCATTTTCGGCAAGATGGAAGAGTCATCCTGTATCACCAACAATGCCTGTTCTTCTTTCTGTACGAAGCTATAGAAAAGGCCGGCATGTTCGAGCAAACGAGAGAAAAAATTAAAGTCCGTTTCGTTGTACTGCACAACATATTCACGAACCGGGTAAGTACTTTTCAGATCGATGCGAAAATCTGTAGCTGTCAAACCCGCACTGAGAAGGATTTTCTCTAATACATTCTTTATATCCAGGTTTAAAAATACACGGTTCTGGCGGTTCAGGTTCAGTTTGGCAAGAGGCGACTCCATTACCACCTGATATTCCTCTGCATGGTCCGAGACGAGCGTACCAAGGTGGGTGATTTCGCTCACATAGCCATGTATCAGGCGCATTTCGCCGTCCCAGTCAATACTCAAGATAGCAGCCTTACCCAGAACTTTTGATTCATCTACCGCAGCGCTTGCCGCAAGGCTCAACGTATACCGGTAACTCGATGAAATTCCTTCAGTGCCCTCCCAGTGAATCACCTTGAAAGAGCCTTTAGCTTGATCTGCAATATCAAACAGGAAATGTGTAGTTGAAACGAGGCTGGCAATAGCAGATTCAGCCTTCTCATAGATGGATGCCAATACATCTGTTATTTGCGCCATGCTTTATTTCCTCGTTTAGAGTTGCATCATCAGCTCAACTCAATCAAATAATTTACAGACCAACGAATCATTTGATTATTCCAGGCAAAATAATAGGGCCAGACCCAATTGCTTCTGACCCCACATTTTTATTTGCCGATCTAAAACATTCCGCATATTCTCATGCATCCAGTTTCATGCATATATGCCATTCGGCCTAGATACAATAAGCAGTTTTCATTCGAAAAAAATAAATTCCTTTTAAATCAGCGCAAATATTTTTCACATAAAATTTAATATCTAGATAGTAAAAATGTAATGGGTACTCCTTTACTAATAGTTGAGTTATTTTTGAATCGTAACTGAGCAGTTTCAGAAGAACTCGTGGTGTATTGAGTGTTTTGAGAACACGGATCAAAACCTCAAAGGAATTGGTATTTCACACGCCTGACTGTTTTTTTATGCAGTGGCAACCTGGCCTACATCTGTTGATGCTTCACTCACATTGCTATCATCTGCCAGGTCAAGAAAGTCGCACGCGATCTGCTTGTTCTCGTCCATCACAAGGCTGAGGATATCGGGGACATTGTCCTCGACCATAAAACCTAATAGTGTACGTGCCACATTAGGCAGGAGTTGGCGGTCTATCAGTGCATCGACGTGGCGTGCGCCTAACTCTGGGCGCTGGCACAACTCGGCAAGATGCTCAATGACCTCGGGCTGGCAGCGCATTTGCATTTTGTGAGTATCCTTCAGGCGTTGCGCAACTTTATCCAGTTTGAGCATAACAATCCGCTTAAGTGCCAGCTTGTCCAGAGGCAGGAAAGGAATCACCTGCATCCGCGCCAGCAATGCCTGCGGGAAGAAGCTCAGCAGCTCATGCTGGATTTCGGCTTCGACTTTGTCGATAGAAAGTAGCGCTGGTTCTTTAGCCGAGGCAATGGAATCGAGCACGTCTTTTTCAGCATCGGCTGTTTTGGCCTTCGCAGATTTCTTGCCCTTGGCCGGCGCTTCAACTGCTGTTGTAGTTTCAGTTACTTCCACTTCCGGCGAAATATGTTTTTGCCAGAGATCCATGATGTGATCCGAGCCCAGGTTACTGGTCATGATGATCACGGTATTGGTGAAATCGATTTCACGCCCCTCACCATCACGCATGATGCCACGATCAAAAACCTGAAAGAACATGACTGCCACATCCGGATGGGCCTTCTCTATTTCGTCCAGCAGCACCACCGAGTAGGGACGCTGGCGCACGGCTTCCGTCAGCACGCCGCCTTCGCCGTAACCCACATAACCCGGCGGCGCGCCCTTCAGCGTCGAGACCGTGTGCGCCTCCTGGA
>JANNRW010000334.1:0-10345 GCA_031401815.1 Geobacteraceae bacterium
CATCAGGTTTCCATAGACCCGACCGGTCTTCCCCCGCACCAGTTCAGGCACGTCCGGATTTTTCTTCTGCGGCATGATCGATGAGCCGGTACAGAAGGCGTCGGAGAGGTCTATAAATTTGAATTCGCTGGTAGACCAGAGAATCAACTCTTCTGAAAAGCGGGAGAGGTGCATCATCAGGATGGAGGAGGCGCTCATGAACTCCAAAGCAAAGTCCCGGTCAGAAACCGAATCAAGGGAGTTGCGGGTAACTTCCGGAAAGTCGAGCTGCTCGGCAACATACTCACGGTCAATCGGGAAGGTTGTTCCTGCCAGCGCTCCGGCTCCAAGAGGGAGAACATTGGCGCGGCGCAGGCAATCCTCCATCCGCCCCATGTCCCGCTTGAACATCTCCACATAGGCCAGCATATGGTGGGCGAATAGGATCGGCTGGGCAGTCTGCAGGTGAGTGTAGCCCGGCATGATCACCTCGATACTCTTCTCGGCCTGAAACAGGAGCGAATCTATGAGCAGATCGAGATAGGCAGAAACCTCGACAATCTCGTCCCTCAGGTAAAGGCGGATATCAAGTGCCACCTGATCGTTTCGGGAGCGGCCTGTATGGAGCCGTTTGCCAGCTTCGCCGATCTTTGCCGAGAGGCGCGCTTCGATGTTCATATGGATGTCTTCAAGGGATACCGAGAAGTCGAATTTCCCTGCCTCGATCTGGTCGAGAATATCCTTCAGACCCCTGGTGATGGCTTCGACATCGGCCAGCGGGATGATCCCCTGCTTCCCCAGCATCCGGGCATGAGCCAGGGAGCCACGGATATCCTGACGGTACAGGCGCTTGTCGAAGTCGATGGAAGCGGTGAACTCCTCCACGAATTTGTTGGTGGGCTGGGCAAAACGCCCACCCCAGAGTTTGTCTTTGGACATAGATTACTCCTGAAGTCACTTTTTTTTATAATCCCCGCAGGAAAAATACTTCTCCAGCCATACATACAGGCAGATGAAGAGATAGCGGCTCCCCATCTCCTTGATCTTGAGTTTTGCTACGCCGCTCCGCCTGTTTTTCCAGGTTATCGGTATCACAGTCCAGGAAAAGCCCCGCACTATGGCTTTGAGCGGCAACTCAACAGTAAGATTGAAATGAGGGGCGATGAGCGGCCTGCACCCCTCTATTACTTCCCTCCGATAAGCCTTGAAGGCGTTAGTGGTATCGTTAAGACTTATGCCGAAGAGTACGCGGAGAAAGGTGTTTGCCAGCCTGTTAAAAACCATCTTCACATAAGGATAGTCTACTGTGCCGCCACCCTTAATGAAACGGCTGCCGAAAACGCAGTCATACCCCTTGTTCAGCTCCTGCCAGTAGCGAACCACGTCCCGGCTGTCGTCTGATGCGTCTGCCATCATGATCACTACTGCGTCGCCGGAGATATTGTCCAGACCGCAGATTATGGCCCGACCGAAACCGTGGAGTCCGTTATTCTGCACCGGCCTGAGTTCCGGTATGCGGGGCTTGAGCTGTTGCAGGAGTTCCCAGGTGCGGTCACTGCTACCGTCATCAACCACGATGATCTCATGAGGAATACTGCTGAGCCGGAGTTCCCGGTTAAGATCTTCAACAGTAGCGCAGACACACCCCTCTTCGTCGCGAGCCGGAAGGACGATGGAGAGAAGCTCAAGCTGTTTTGTTGAAGAAAAATCCCTGTTCATAAGAGCCCGGAAATTTCAAGCCAGTCCGGATGCTGTTCTGCATGGATGGCTATCTCCTTAAGAATCGACTCAAGAGGGGTCTGTGGCTTCCACCCCCAGATTGATCCTGCAAGAGAAGAGTCCATGACCAGTAGCGGGATGTCGAACTGACGCAGCTCTTTCTTGCAGCCAATCTGGTGCTTGCCAAACCTTGCGGCACACCAGCTGCTGAGCTGCGCCAGTGACATGGCACTTTCAGCACCGCCACCTATGTTAACCAGACGTACCGGCTCCCTGGAGCTGTCGCTGATCTGCTTCTGAAGAAGCGGAACCAGATCACGAGGGTGAAGACAATCACGCACCTGATACCCTTTGCCGCCAAAACCGATATAGGCAAGGGGCTGGCGGCGGAGCCAGGAGTTGATCCAGTAGGCGAAAATCCCCTGGTCAATCCTTCCGAACTGGCTCGCTCCGGCAAGCACCCCGCAGCGATTGATCCAGACCGGAAACCTGAAGGTTTCCCCATATTCAAGAGCAAGAGTCTCGGATGCGAGCTTGGTGCTGCCATAGAGGGATATTGGTGAAGCAGTGCTGAACTCTTCAGATACACCGGCGTCGCTCAGTCCGGGGGGGAGTTTCTGATCTGCTTTGAGGCAAAAGGCCTGGTCGACAGGTTCCACTGCAACCCTTGACAACGGCGGAATTGAGTAGACCCTGCTGGTGCTGATAAGGATAAACCCGGCTTTATGCAGTTTGCAGTATTCAAGTATATTGACTGTTCCGAGCAGGTTATGCTCTATCAGTTGCCGACTACTGCTCTTTCCGTCAATCCCTGCAAGGATGCTCGGGTTTGCTGAAGCATCAAGCACCCAGTCAACACCGGGGAGCCCTTCGAAATCCGACTGGATTCTGATATCGCCATGGAACAGCCTGATACCGAGCTTCTGCAACTCGACTCTATTCTTTTCGCTGCCGGGTCGGATGAAGTTGTCCAGACCGTAGATTGTCAAGTCAGGTTCAGCTGCAAGCCAGCTCTTTGCCAGGGTGCTGCCGACAAAGCCGCAGATTCCGGTTATGAGAAGTTTCATCTTGACCCTTTCAAGTGACAAAGTTATTTCCAGTGTTGTCAGTCAGGTCTTTGCATTTAGCCTCCCCTCCCTTGACGGGAGGGGATTGAGGGGTGGGTGAAGCTGCCGACAGTGTCAAATATGGCAAATCCCCCCTCCCCCTGACCCCCTCCCGCCAAGGGAGGGGGAACTTTTAAGGCAACTGCGTAAACCAAACCGGACATCACTGAATTATTTGCACTCAATATACGGACAACGCTGATATTTTCAACATTTGAATACGATATCCAGCCAAATATTTCAGTTGCCACCCTGTTTGCGTACCCAGAGAGCATGAGAACCTGACTGCCTGACCAGTTGATAGTTTTCCAGCAGATCCCTGCTGAGAGAGGCTCCAACGGCCCTGTCTGTCAGCACTTCCCGGTACTGTGAAGAAAAAAATCCGAGCACGATCGCTTTTGGTTCCCCTGCTCGGATAGCTTTTGCCAACTCCTCATTGGTTGCAATATGCAGTCGCTTGAGCTGCTCCGGAGGTAATTTCCCGGCAATAATCCGGGCATTGAAGTTTTCATTGCCAGGAAACTCCTTTCGCCTTGCAAGAAAAGAAAACCCCTGCCAGGTCGTCATGACAGTATCTTCCGGAACGGTCACCTCTTCAAGAGCCCGAGACAATGCCAACACCTCCTTGTAGGCAAACTCCTTCGGGAAACGGGGGAAGACCCATTCCCTGTGATTAAACAGGGCAATACTTCCGTTGCAGGGGAATCCGCCATACAATAGCAGCAGAATAACCGGAACAGCTATTCCAGACAGCTTTCCTGATTCTCGAAGAGCCTTCCAGAAGGGTGCACCTGCAAGCAGGAAAAAAAGGCTCGGAATCAGGAAATACTGGTGAAATGTCTGGGCAGGCAACAGGGCAAGCAGGGTTGCGCCGATTCCGCAAATTGTCAGCCAGACCGGGATCAGTTTTTCTGAAACCAGTTTCTCAAGCCGGAAGTTATTTCCAGTCATTAAAGATTCGGATGCTGGTGGTTCGCGCAACTGACTGACAATTATCCAGCCACTCAGACAAATAGCAATTATCAGCAGAGCCGGGAGTTGCCCCTGAAGGAGGAGCTCATGCAACTCATTACTGATGGAGCGCCAGCTCCCCAAGGCACCGAGGTCACCTGATCTGATTGCATGAAATCCGATATTGTTGAAATAGAAGACCCAGGGATCCGGAAACAGGCTACGCAACATGAGTAAAACAGGAAGAATCGCTCCAAGCGCAAACCCGTAAAGCCCGCTCCGTGCTGTCTGCCGAGTCGCTGGTGAAAGAAGTTTCAAAAGGAGCCATGTTCCGGCAAGCATTGCAAACGGTAGTGCAAGAAGCCGTGTCCCGACTGCAAGTAGCGCCGAGAACCCTGCTACTGCGCCCCATAATCTGGCGGCAGAGAGGGAATCAATCTGCCGGAAAGCTGCATAGAGAGCTAATGCTCCGAAAAAAAGCGGCATTGAATGATTTTTTACTGTTGGCACCCAGAACAGAATCGGCGCATTTAGCATGACAAGCAGCCAGCCAATCCATCCGACGCCTACCCCCCCGCCGAACCGGATAAACCAGGCAGAGACAACAACTGCCAGAGCTGCGCCGCAGGCTACTGAAACCCATATGCAAGGTTCATAGCCGTAGCCGAACAGCCACATGGAAGCAGCATAGGGGTAAGGAAAGAGCGGCATCTGCTGAAAAAAGAAATCCCTGCTCGGGACAAGCCCTTCATAGACATTACGAACAGCGCTCAAAAAGTGCCCCTCGTCCGGATCCATCAGACGAAAGTTTCCCATAATCCGGAAGATTGTCGCTGAGAGCGCCAGCTGAATCAGGAGAGTTGCAAGATAAAATCTCTGATTACTCTTCAGGGGGGTATCAGAAGCGAAATCTGCTATTGCCGAAGGTGCGAAGTTATTCTCTGAGCTATTCACAGGAGTCTCTCTCAGGCGCATTTTTACAGAAAAGTGTCATTGCCATGCCTGATACGAAACAGATAATCCCTGCAAGGGTGATGAAAAGAGCTCCACTAAGTAAAAGCTCCGTTATCGTCGAGAGTCTCCCGTCTTCTTTTTCTCCTGTTACTGATGAAGGGAGCGAACTGCGAATATCCTTATCGCTCAGGAGCAGTGCCAGCTTGCGATGATCCGGATATGGCAGGTCATATTTCGGCTTTCCCTCAAGAGTTTTTATGTCGTTGGTAGCAAGGAATGCCTGTACATGTTCAAGGCTTGCCTGCTGTTGCGACTTTTTATCAGGCAGGTCATGAACAAGATTGTACTCTGTCATCCTGAGCAGACCGCCTGCTGTGCCCAAAAACCAGAGCAATGCCAGTATCCGGATGATTTGACAGCTCTTTTTAGTGCAGGGCTGTCCAAGTAAAAAAAGTATTGAGCTGGCGTTTATCACAAGACCAAGAGCAAAGATATCCTGATACCGTGATGGAGGTAATAGCAGAGCTCCTCTTGCATAAGCTGTTGCTGCCGCCTGCAGGATTATCCAGAATCCTGCCCCAAGAATCAGAAGCATTTTACCTGAAGAGGTATCAGACTTTAGATATTTCATGAGCAAGAGGATAAAAGGTGTCCAGAGGAGAATCGCCGCACAAAACAGCGCAGCTGTAGCAAATGGCAATTGAGGGGAGAGTATCGGAAAAAGAGAGAGAGGCCATCCCAGAAAAGCGGCAAAGGCAACGGCAAAGCTGTCCGGGGAAGCGATCTGAAGCTTGAGATGCGCGGGCACGTCTGTCTTCAAAAGAAATCCTGCTGCTGTAACAACTGCGCATATAGCCAGGGTTGCAAGAAGACCTTTATGAAATTTTGGCCCATTTTTCCTGAAAGCGGCAATGGCCGAGGCAACAGCCAGTCCGATACAGGTCAGAAAACCGGAAGCCATTGTAAAGAGCAGAAGAGACGCAGATGCGGCGCCTGCTACTGTTCGCCATAAAGTCGGCTTTTCTACTGTCATCAGCCAGAGCAAAAGGAGTGACAAGCCGCACATCAGATACATTTGCAGCTGAAAACCTCCGAGAGTATTCTGCCACCCGAAAGGGAGAGAGAATATGATGATGACGAAAAATCCCCAGAATATTCTGGAAGAGGTGAGCATGATTCTGTAAACAAATGCTCCGGTTAATCCGCACAAAGCGGCATTAAGAGACATCTGCAGCAAGGGGCTCCATTTGCCGTTGACGATCAGAAGCCCCAGAGAAGCGAGCCGAGTCAGCATGATACGATGTTCGTTATGGGGGGCAAAAAGGTCGCTGATCGAGAGCGTGCCGTTGAAATAAGGGGTGTAGAGGTAGGCTGCCTCGGCATCCCACTGATCCCAGTAGGGGAGGTCAGATCCGAAATTGCGGATCAGCCAGAGTCGGGCTCCGAAGATTGTCAGAAATACACCGGCAGTCATGAAAGGGAGAGCTTTTCCCTGACAATGACCTGCTTTATTGGGGGGGGGGTCAGCCGTCAGTTTTTCCGGATTGTTTCTGCTTTTGTATATGTCGAACATTAATCGCAGCAGTGAAAAAATTATGAGAGATGAAATCCCATAAAGGAGAAAAGTTTTCAGAAAGAGTGCTACAGGGGGTGTTGAAACCGGACTGAAAAGGGGATGAAGATTTATTCTTAGATCCAGAGTTTCCGACAAGCCCGTGGGGGTAAGGAGCAATTTGCCTGGCGTGCCTTCAAGAGTGCCTGAACCGCTTGTCTCTATATCGCCTGACTCCAATCTGGAGACAAGCTCCTCATTGCCGTTTATCAACCTTATATCGGTCAAAAGGGCTCTCCCACCAGGCTTGTCAAGGCGGAGCAGCAGTGCATCGTACTTTGCATGGATAAGAGGGAGCCGGATAGATACCGGTGCGCCGGATGAGTTGACCTTGATCCCTTTGTATTTGAAAGGGGTGGTTTCACCATTAATGGAGGTGTAAAGATGAACCCATGAGTTGTTTGGGAGTGAAATGCTGAATGCGAGATATTTCCGGGAATGCTTCAGCCCGGCATGAATTGAAAAAAGGGTAGCGAGTATCAGCGCCAGAGCAGATGGCAACCAGGAAAATCGGATCTTTTCGGTAATCTTTAAGGTCATTTCCCGGAGCTTATCCTCTCCTGCCATGCTTCGGCTATCTCCTTCAGAGTCTGGCGCAGGGATCTGGTGATGTTCCACTCAGGATAGTGAGCTTTCATTTTGGAGAGGTTACTGTAGTAGCAGATATGATCGCCAATCCGGTTTTCATCTACGTATGACCAGATCTGCTGCTTGCCGGTGAACTCCTCAGCAAGGAAAAACGCCTCCAGTATGGAGCAGGAGTTCTCCTTACCCCCTCCGAGATTATAGACCTCGCCAGAGCGGGGGGCTTTGTAAAAGGCATGAATAAAACGAGCCACATCTTCTGAATGAATATTGTCCCGAACCTGTTTACCCTTGTAGCCGAAAATCGTGTAGTGGCGCTCTTCGAGGTTACATTTGACCAGATAACTCAGGAAACCGTGGAGTTCGACACCACTGTGATTTGGGCCGGTCAGGCAGCCGCCCCGCAGGCAGCAGGTCGGCATGTCAAAATAACGGCCATACTCCTGCACCATGATGTCGGCGGCAGCCTTGGAAGCGCCGAAGAGAGAGTGCTTTGACTGGTCTATGGAAAAACTTTCAGGGATTCCATCAGAAAAGGCCGGATCATCGTAATCCCACCGGGTTGCCAGCTCTTTGAGGGGGATATTGTTAGGAAGGTCCCCATAAACCTTGTTTGTTGACATATGGATGAATGGAGCTTCGGGGCAGACTTGCCGGGCGGCTTCGAGAAGATTAAGGGTGCCTGTCGCGTTAGTGTCGAAATCGTCGAAAGGGATGGCGGCAGCCCGGTCATGGGATGGCTGGGCTGCCGTATGAATAATACAGGAGGGTTTTAGCTGACGGACAAGATGCAAAACCCCCTGGCGATCCCTGATATCTAGTTCGTGGTGCCGGAAGTTCGCAAGGGTTGTTGTAAGTCTTTGCTGGCTCCATCGCGTATCCCCCTGGGAGCCGAAAAAGATTGCCCGCTGGTTGTTATCCAGACCGTGGACTGTAAAACCGAGGCTGTGGAAATATGTTGATACTTCCGAACCGATCAGGCCGGAAGAGCCTGTAACAAGGATTGATTTCATCATGACCCCTTCAAAGATGAAATACCCGCAACTGCTCAGTAGTCAGGATTCAGGGGTCAGGTTTCAGTAGAAAACCAGAATCCGATTTTCTCAAAGGCTTCAATTGCTGACCATAACCCATTTGAATTTCCATTTATGTTTCAGGAATATAATCATTCTGACTACTGAATACTGACCACTGACTACTGAGCAGTTACAAATACCCTCACTTTTTACCGGCTTTCATCAGCGACCTGATCCTCATCCGGAGGGAGTTGATCTTGATAAAGCCTTCTGCATCGGCCTGGTTGTAAACCTTGTCCTTCTCGAAAGTGGCGAAGTCCAGGTTAAAGAGCGAATCTGTCTCTGATTTGCGGCCAACGGTGCGGCAGTGACCCTTGTAAAGCTTTACCCTGGCTACACCGTTGACGCATTTTTGAGAATCATCAATGAGTGTTTGAAGCATCAATCGCTCCGGCGAGAACCAGTAACCGGCGTAGATCTGCCAGGCATACTGCGGTATAAGGGAATCGCGAATACGCATTACTTCACGATCCATGGTTATCTGTTCCACTGCCGAATGTGCTTCACGCAGGATTGTTCCGCCGGGGGTTTCGTAGACACCGCGCGATTTCATGCCGACTGAACGGTTCTCCAGCAGATCAACCCGTCCGACACCATGCTCGCCACCTATGTAGTTCAGGTGTGCCAAGAGCTGGGCAGGTGTCATTGCTTCGCCGTCCACTGCCACGGCATTGCCCTCCTTAAACTCGATTTCAACATACTGTGGCCTGTTTGGAGCCTTTTCCGGTTTTACGGTAAGAACGTACATCTCCTCCGGAGCCTCTGCCCATGTATCCTCAAGAATTCCCCCTTCAAAAGAGATATGCAGAAGGTTTCGGTCAGAAGACCAGGGGCGCTTCTTTGTAACAGGAATTGGAATGTCATTCTTTTTTGCATAGGCGATGAGCGCCTGACGGCTGCTAAGCTTCCATTCACGCCACGGTGCAATTACTGTGATTGATGGATCAAAGTGATAGTAGCCAAGCTCAAAGCGAACCTGATCGTTCCCCTTGCCGGTAGCACCGTGCGACACTGCGTCAGCCCCCTCTATCTTTGCAATCTCCATCTGCCTTTTGGCAATGAGCGGACGTGCGATCGAGGTTCCGAGGAGATAGTGTCCCTCGTAGATGGCATTGGCACGGAACATCGGGTAGACAAAGTCGCTGACGAACTCCTCTTTCAGGTCGTCTATGTAGACCTTGTCCGCTCCGGTGGCAAAAGCCTTTTCGCGCACCGGATCGAGCTCGTCCCCTTGCCCAAGGTCAGCGGAAAAGGTGATTACCTCGCAGCCATACTCGTTTTTAAGCCATTTGAGGATGATGGAGGTGTCAAGCCCGCCAGAGTAGGCGAGAACGATTTTTTTAACATCTGTTTTTTTTGACATTGGTGGGTCTCCTTGAAAAGCGTCATAAAGTTGGATTTAATCAGCCCTATTGGTCGAATCCGACTGATCGGTCGTATCATTAGTTACAAAGCAGATGGGTCATGATGGCTTTCTGGACATGCAATCTGTTCTCCGCTTCATCCCAGACAACAGAGTTCTTCCCTTCGATAACAGAATCGGTAATCTCCTCGCCCCGGTGCGCCGGGAGACAGTGGAGTACCAGGCAATCGGGTTTTGCCAGAGTCACAAGTGCTTCGTCCAGGCAGTAGCCTGCAAAAGCTCTCTCCCGCTCTTTCTGCTCTGACTCCTTACCCATGCTGGCCCAGACATCTGTATTGACGACATCGGCACCGGCCACAGCCTCGCGAGGATCGGTCGTCAGCAGCAGTTTTGCCCCTTTTTCTTTTGCCCATGCAAGCACACCAGCATCAGGCTCGTAACCCCTGGGACAGGCAAGGCGAAGTTCAAAACCGAAGATCGCAGCAGCCTCGATCCAGGTATTGGCCATGTTGTTCCCGTCCCCTACCCATGCGTAGATAAGCCCTTCGTAGCCACCCTTGTGCTCCATGACTGTGAAAATATCAGCCATGATCTGGCAGGGGTGGAACTTGTCAGTAAGGCCATTGATAACCGGAGCTGACGAATACGCCGCAAACTCCTCGACAATCTCCTGTCCAAAGGTCCGGATCATGACCCCGTCGCAGTAGCGGGCAATGGTTCTGGCTGTGTCCTTGATCGGCTCACCACGCCCCATCTGTGAGTCCCTGTTGGAAATGAACAGGCCATGTCCGCCCAGCTGATAGATGCCGACTTCAAATGAAATTCGGGTACGCGTGGAAGACTTGTCAAACACCATTGCCAGGGTCTTACCCTTTAACAGATGATGCTCAACGCCCTGTTTCTGTTTTGCCTTTAGCTCCATTGCCAAATTAAGCAGTGCATCCAGTTCAGCCTTGCTGTAATCATGCAGTGCCAGAAAATGTCGTGCCATATCAATTCC
>JANNRW010000335.1:0-11368 GCA_031401815.1 Geobacteraceae bacterium
GGAAAGTCCGGGCTCCAGAGGGCATGGTGCTGGATAACGTCCAGCGGGGGTGACCCCAGGGATAGTGCCACAGAGAGAAGTCCGCCCGCAAAAAGCCTCGGCAAAGGCGGGTAAGGGTGAAAGGGTGAGGTAAGAGCTCACCGGGTTCGGCGGTGACGTCGGATGCCAGGTAAACCCCACCAGGAGCAAGACCGCATAGGGGAGCGTTAAGGACGGCCCGTCCGTGCTTCCGGGTTGGTTGCTTGAGGCCATTGGTAACAATGGTCCTAGACGAATGACTGCCGCCTGCTCACGGGTAACCGGAAGCAGGAACAGAACCCGGCTTACGGCCTGCTTCGGCCAATTAATTTCAGACGTAATTCCCGCGCGAAATGAGAAATAAACTTCATTGCCACTCACACCACTCATCATGCCCCAGAGGCGCTCGGTTCAGCTCGTGCCGATACTGCCGCCATAATTTTTCCTGATACGTTCTAATTCGCCGCAAGCGCTTCAATAAGCTCCCTCCCCTTCAAGGGGAGGGACTAAAACCAGTCAAACGCTTTTTCAGAACGAATCAGGTAATTTTTTCTATTTGGCCGACGGTGGTCATTGGTTTAGCACTTTGGAATCAAAAACAGGAATTGTCCGCACCATGAACTGGTCGAACAGTGGTACGGTAAAGGCCATATCTCCGTAGGCTGGACTGTATATCATCCCTTTCTTTATCAGGCTTGCCCTCACTGGGCCAAGTGTTGTGATTTTAGCACCCAGATTATCTGCGATGTCGGCAGTGCGATAGGGACCAGTTCCCAGATCGGCCATTGCCCGCAAAAATGTTTTTTCACGAGGGGTGAGACGATTAAAGCGAACTCTGAAAAAGTTCTCGTCAAGACGGGTTTCCACTAACAAGGTGGTTTCCTGAATGATCTGTAGCGTTATGGGAGAGGCTTGAGCGTGGTTCCATGACTGGTATCCCCATTCCTGTAGAAAGTAAGGATATCCTTGCGTCAATCGAAATATTTCGGCAATTGCAGCACCTTCAATTTCCTCTCCAGCCGCTTCTACCGGGCCTTTGAGGGCCTTGGATGCTTCCGGCTCCGTCAGGGGGCCTACATCAGGAAAGCTGAAAAGCCGTTCTGCATATGATTTTGAATCGCCAGCCAAGCCCGGCAGAATTGGTAAACCGGCACTGATCAAGACCAGCGGCAGTTGCCGCTGCTGCATCTTGTGCATTGCCATTATCAGGGCACTCAATTCAGAGGAACTCAAATACTGAATCTCATCGATAAGAATTGCCACCGCTGTTTTTCGCTCTTCCGCAGCTTCGGCCACCGCGACAAACAGGTTGGGCAGGTCGGTTTCAAGATCGCCACTGTCGGCAGAGCCATTTTCCGGATCAGTATCAAGACCTATCTCCACTTCTCCGATTGATATTTTTATGCCGTTAAGAAAGCTCTTGAGGACGGCCAATCCCCGGCGAGCTTTGTCTCCTGCACCGGCAACCCTGTCCAGGTCAAAGAGCAGGCGGCGCAACTGTGGTACCAGCAACAAGGCAAGATGCTTGTCTTCGTGAGCTTCCACAAGAATTGTATTATAGCCGTCTGCAATGGCGATTCTTTCCATTTCATTTAGCAATACGGTCTTACCTACACCGCGTAATCCTGTCATCAGGATGCTTTTTTCAGGCCGTTTCAGCCTGACACGCCCCAATAGCACTCGCGCCTGCTCCAGAATACCGTCACGGCCTGCCAGTTCTGGCGGGGGAGAGCCTGCTCCCGGAGAAAATGGATTTCTGATCTTGTCCATAGCACCACCTGTTTATACAAACTTATTCTAGGTTATACGCAGTTATTCGTATATAGCCGAATAACTGCGTATAAACAACTATAATTTCATCTGGAGAGGTAGTTGACCGGTTTTTGAATTGACGCTTTTCGGGAGCATATTGTCATCTGATTTTTTCTTGACGGATATATTGTTACATGTAATATTGCATGTAAATAAAAGACCCCGGATTTTGCTGCGCTAAACTGAATAAATTCAAGGAGATTTTCATGGCTACGGAGAAAGACTTTTTTATTGTTGATTGCGAATCCCACATCATGCCTCTGGAATTCAGGAAGCATATCGGGTACTACCCGGCCACCCGTTATTTCTCAAAACCGGAGGAGTCCCCTACCGGCAAGTGGTGGTGTACGAATCCGATCACGAAAGAGCGCCGTGAAAAACCGGCAGACTGGACTCTGGAGCGGATGATAAACGACATGGATGTTGCCGGTATCGACATGGCCTGCATGCTGCGCGAATCCTTTCTCGGGCTCTCCTACAACGGCGTCCCCTGTTCTACCAACTACCATACGATTGAGGCGATGCAGCAGTTTCCCGACAGAATCATCGGTTGCTCCAATGTAGGCCCGCATATCAACCGTGGGGTTAAAAACGCCAACAAGGAGCTGGAGATTCTGCATACAGAGTACGGCTTCAAGTGCACCAAGGTCTACTCCCCCGAAGATGGCGGCCCGCTCAATCACAAGGATATGTTTGCTTTTTACGAGAAGTGCGTTGAACTCGGTGTTGTTGTTTTTGTGCATACCGGCCTTGCGGTTGGCGGACATTCCGACTATTGCCGTCCGATGCAGCTGGATGATATCTGCCTGGCGTTTCCAGAGCTGAAAATTGTTGCTTACCACTTTGGCTGGCCGGATCATGAAACTCTTAATGCCCTTGCCTGGAAACACAAAAATCTTTATATCGGCATGAGCGGTCTCCTGGGTCCCCTCTATTATGCCCCTGTCAGACTGGCACATATGGTCGGGAGTATCATGAACATGCTGCTAGGCAGTGAAAAGATCGTCTTTGGAACTGACTGGCCGGCCGCCCCTTCCGATCTTCAGGTTCAGGCGATCCTTAATCTGCAGATGTCTGAAGAGTTGCAGCAGGGGTGGGGTTACCCGCCCATAACGGATCAGGATCGGGCAAACATGTTCGGCATCAATCTGGCCAAACTGCTTGATATCAAGGTACCTGAGAAATATCAGAAATGGGTCGTGTAACTGCTCAGGTTGACAGGCTGAAGGCCGAAGGCTGAAGGTTAAAAGAAAAGATATCCATGATCAGCTAAACCAGAGCAGTTGAATTGTTTTTTACCTTCAGCCTTCAGCCTTCAGTCTATTATCTATACGGGACATAAAATGACAGAGCGAAATCTTAACCACAAGGTCTACCAGCAGATCAAGCAGATGATGATCAACTACGATCTCATTCCGGGACAGAGGCTCACCTTTACCGATCTGGCAGATAAACTGGGGGTCAGCCGGACACCGGTCAATAATGCCTTGAGCATTCTGGCCAAAGAGGGCTTTCTTGATTTCACTCCGAATCAGGGGTACACGGTACATCAGCTTACAAGAGAAGAGGCGGATTCGCTCTATGAAGTCAGGGAAATTCTGGAACTGGGGGCAATCGAGAAGACTATTGCCAATCTGACACCGGAGAAACTCAAGATCCTTGAACTGAAGGAGAAGACTTTTAATCAGGCTGTAGCGAGAAATGTCAGCCGTGGCAGGTTCATGCTGGATCAGGACTTCCATGCATTTATAATTGAAATGTCGGGCAATCTTTATCTGGCAGACTATTTTCGGGAAGTTTACGAGCGGATATTCCTGCGCCACAGAATCGGCCCTCTGCGGGGCGACAGGGTGGAACAGGTGCCGGTCGAGCATCACGAGATATTTGAAGCGATCAGACAGCGCAATGTTGACAGAGCCAAACTGGCTTTGGGTAATCATATCAGGATAGGCAAAGAGTATATCTACTCGTTCATTTTTGATTGAGATTGCCTGGCTTGGGACTTCTCTCAAGTTTGTGCATTCGCAAATTCTCAAAAAAAGTCCCCTCCCCCCTGGCGGGGGAGGGTTAGGGTGGGGGGGATGATGCCATGATATCAGCCAGTTGCAACTTCACCCACCCCCTAACCCCCTCCCGTCAAGGGAGGGGGGACTTTTTTCAGATTGTAACTTGAGTTAAGCAGATACCACGTTTTTGAAATGTGCGAGATTCCAAAGGGTATATTTTCATGGCTGCTGAACAGGGCAAATTAATGGCAGATTATCTGGCAAAGCTGGTTCTGGAGATTCGACAAGCTCCGTTATCGGCTCTAGATCGTGCCATTGTCCGGCAGCATCTGTTTGACAGTGTCGCTTCCGCCTTTATCGGCGCAAGAAGCAGCATTTTCAGAGACCTTGTCTCTCTGACCCCCTTAAGTGACAGCAAATCAGCAAATGACAGCACTCCGGCTGAGCAGCTCGATCTGGCGATGTGCTGGGCGTTTGCCACGAATGGCTCGGTGTATGAAGATGGTTCCCGTGAAGGAGCATGTCACCCTGCTGCCGCAGTCATGCCGGTAGTGCTGGCCTGTGCAGGGGGAAAGAGTTGGGAGAACATCGAAAAATCAATAGTTGCCGGTTATGATGTGATGGTTCGCCTTGCCCGTTGCGGCAATCCCCAATTTGCCCGTAAAGGATTTCATGCAACAGCAGTAACAGCCCCTTTTGGCGCTGCTGCAACTCTGGCATCTCTTCTTAATTATGATTTTGACACAACCAGGCAAGCGCTCTGTCTCGCTGCAATGGGCTCTTCCGGGCTGATGGCCTCTTTCAAGCAGGGGAGCACCCAGCCTTTACAGGTTGCCTGGGGGGTCAGGAATGGCCTGGCTGCTGCACTCCTTGCCGGTAAAGGGAATCAGGGCTATCCCCGTATTCTGGAAGAGGGTTTTTTGCCTGCCTATCTAGGGCTTGACGTAGCTGCGACTGCCTCCGAACCGCTCGAATATGCGCTAGCAATCCAGGGGTGCTATATGAAGCCCTACCCCGGCTGCCGACATATGCACGCGTCCCTTGACGCCTTTGATACCCTCATGACAGATCAACATATTGATGTAGATCAGATCCACAAGATATCAGTCGGCACTTACAGCATTGCCATTTCAACCGGCATCAAGACACTCGAAAGTCGCGGCGATGCCTACTTCAACATCCCTTATGCCATTGCCGCGCGTGCCCTTTTAGGCAGAAGCGATTATGACTCCTTTGACGAAAAACATTTCACCAACCCCCGGTTGCAGCAGCTGATGCAGAAAGTTTCAGTTACTGTTGATCCGGAGATCGAAAGCCGCTACCCCCTACAGCGAGGATCCAGGGTTGAAGTCATGCTTAAAAATCGCCAGCTCATGACTTCCGTTGTGGCCTCACCTCTGGGCGAGCCGGAAAAGCCGCTGTCTGCTGTGTCAATCAGGGCAAAATTTCTGGAAAGCATCAACGGTGCTGTTTCGCCGGAAGAGGGTAATAAAATCGAGTGGATTTTGACCAACGAGACCGGACAAGCATCTATTGGCAGCATTGCCACGCTGCTTATCGTCGGCTGCCACGGAGATCAAAAGCGGGCGAAGCAGATGAATCTTGCTTAGCCCCTACCATCGTAAACGGTATTTCATCAAATCCCATAACACTAAGATAAGATGTTTTGTAACTACTCAGTGCATAACAAAATCAGTTTCACACGGAGGCACAGAGGCACAGAGAAAACCAGGATAAAGACCGACCAAGAAACCGGTGGTAAAACATAGACTTTACTTTTGACTTTCTCCGTGCCTTCGTGCCTCCGTGTGAGTTGCCTTGATTAACTTTTGACCTGAGCAGTTAGATGTGTTTTTGTAGCTGCCGCAATTACATGTAAAATTACATGAAGAAATAAAGAAGTATATTTACTCATGAGGATCCTATGAAAACAGAGAGCTGGCAAACTGCCCTGGAGGCTGATTACAAGCGGCGGGGGCGGCGAAAAAAGGTTTTTCACTCCGAGTCGAAAATAGAGCTGCAGGATGTCTACTGCGCCGAGGATCTACTGGCTGCTCCCGGTAAGGAGCAGGACAGATCACTGCCGGGCGAATATCCATATACGCGGGGCATTTACCCGGCCATGTACCGGGCTGAATTCTGGGCCATGGGGCAGTATGCCGGGTTCGGTAATCCGGAAGCGACCAATCTGCGCTACAAATACCTGATGTCCAAGGGGCAGACCGCCCTGGCAGTGGCGCTTGATCTGCCGACCCAGCTCGGGGTTGAATCGGATGAAGAGCTGGCTGATGGCGAGGTCGGCAAGGCCGGAGTGGCCATCAACTCCCTCAAGGATATGGAGGCGCTCTTTGACGGAATTCCGCTCAATACCACCCGTCAGATCTTCACCACAGCCAACGGTATCGGCCCGATCATGCTCGCCCTTTTTCTGGCTGTCGGCGAAAAACAGGGGGTCGATCCATCCCGGTTTACAGTTGTGCTGCAAAACGACATCCTCAAGGAGTACGTTGCCAGGGGTGCCTACATATTCCCGCCAACACCATCACTCAAGTTTACGGTCGATGCCATTGAGTACTGTACCCAGCATCACCCCCATTTCAAGCCGATCTGCATCTGCGGCTCCCATATGCGCCAGGGGGGGGCGACCGCTGCCCAGGAGATTGCCTTTACCCTGGCCAATGCCCAGGCCTACATTGATGAGGCGCTGAGTCGCGGCCTTGATATCGATGCCTTTGCGCCTCTGCTGGAGTGCCAGCTCTCGGTGCCGATGAATCTTTTTGAAGAGATCTGCAAATACCGGGCGTTCCGGCGGATGTGGGCAAAGATGATGAAAGAGCGCTACCATGCGAAAAACGAAGCCAGCATGAAGTGCGTCATCCGCGTCTACACCACCGGCTACACCATGACCGCCCAGCAGCCGATGAATAACATCGTCAGAGTAACAATGGAGTGTCTTGCCGCAATTCTCGGCGGCGTGCAGAGCCTGTCAGCCAATGCCATGGATGAAGTCATCTCCATCCCTACGGAAAAGGCGGCCAAGGTGGCGCTCATGACTCAGCATATCCTGGCAAACGAGACCGGCATTGCCGACGTGGCCGACCCACTGGGTGGCTCCTACTATGTGGAAGCGCTGACCAATGAACTGGAAGCAAAGGCGCTGGAAATCATCGAAGAGATCAGCGCCAGGGGTGGAGCGCAACAGGCTATAGAGAACGGCATGTATCAGTCTCTCTGCCGCAAATCTGCCAGTGAGTACCAGCAGCAGATTGAAAGCGGGGAGCGTGTCATAGTCGGCTTGAACAGATTCCAGGACGATGACGAAGTTGTCGATGCGGAGAGCTTCCGTTCGGAAGAAGGGGTTCAGGAGCGGATCATCGAGAAAATGCTACAGGTGAAGGCAGAGCGTGACAACGACGAGGTTGCCCGCTGTCTCGCCCGTCTGGAAGAGGATGTACGGAACGGCAAGAACTCTGTACCTGCCCTGATCGACTGCGTCAAGGCCTATGCCACCATCGGCGAGATGTGCCGGGTGCTGGGGGGGATCTGGGGCTATTACAAGGAGGGGGCGTCATGGATGTAAAACAGACAGCGCGCAAACCGCGTGTTCTGGTCGGTAAAATAGGCCTCGACGGCCACAACCGGGGCGCCTATGTCGTGGCCCACGGCCTCAGTCTGCAAGGGGTAGAGGTAATCTACACCGGCCTGCGCCAGACCGCCTCCATTGTTGCCAGGGCAGCTGTGCAGGAAGACGTTGATGTCATCGGTATCTCCTCCATGGTCGGTGCGCATCTGGCAATAGTCAGAAAGCTTAGGTCTGAACTGGAAAAACTGGATGCCCTCGATATTCCGCTCACCATTGGCGGCATCATCCCGCAGGAGGACTACGCAGAGCTTTACGCTCTGGGCGTAAAGAGGATTTTCCCGACCGGCACAGAAGTCAGGGAGATCGCCAAATATATCTTTTCCCTGGTAGAGGAGCCTCTCTGGCAGAGCCAGGTTCCAGGCAGCCTCACTGGTAGCGTTCGTCAGGGGCTGAGTCTCCTCGGCAGCAGATGCAGCGGCTGCGGCAAGACCTTCTTCCCCAGCAGGCGCAACTGCCCGAGCTGCATGGATGATCGGCACGTAACTACAGTTCCGCTCCTGCCGACCGGCACTTTGCAAAGCCACATTGTTACTCAGGCAGCCCCGCCCGGCTATGCAGTTCCCCATGCACAAGGGTATGTGGAGCTTGACGATGGAGGTATCAGACTCTTTACCCTGCTGACCGATTATGACGAGGCCACCCTGCACGCGGGCTGTAAAATGACGCTCAAATGCGTGGAAACCGGCAGAAACGAAAGGGATGAGGCAATTTACAGTTATCGGTTTAGGCCAGTGAAAACAGGCTGAAGGCTGAAGGTTGAAGGCTGAAGGTGAAAAACAGGTCGAAGACTGAAGGCTGAAGGCTGAAGGGAAAGGCTGTCATTTATGGGTTTGGGGTTTTGAATTACTTCAGCCTTCTACCTTCAGCCTTCAGCCTAAATTACTTCAGCCTTCAGCCTAACAAAAAGGAGTTCCTTGTGCGAGAGACCTATATTCTGGGCGTTGCCATGACCCGGTTCGGCAAATATCTGGACAAAAGCCTGCAGGCGCTGGCGTATGAGCCGATCTGGGAGGCGATTCGTGATTCGAAGATTGACCCCCATGATATCGATTCGGTTTTTGTCGGCAATGCCTATGGCGGCATCCTCCAGGGACAGGAGTCGGTGCGCGGGCAGGTGATCATGCGTGAAGCCGGTATTACCGGTATCCCGATCATCAACGTGGAGAATGCCTGCGCATCCGGGGCGACCGCATTCTACCTGGCTCATCAGGCAGTTGCTTCCGGCCAGGCAGAACTCTCCCTGGCAGTCGGGGTGGAGAAGCTGTTCTGTGGTGATACTCCGACCAGCCTCAAAGCTCTCTCTACCTCCACCGATGTTGCCATCGAGGGGCAGATGGGGATGCTCTTTGCCGGTATCTATGCAATGAGAATTCGCGGCCATATGGAAAAATACGGCATCACCAACCGGCAGCTGGCGCAGATTGCTGCCAAAAATCATTTTCACGGATCGCTCAATCCCCATTCGCAGTTCCGCAAGCCCTATTCCGTTGACGAAATCCTGGCCTCACGGATGATTGCCGACCCGATTACCCTGCTCATGACCTGTGGCCTCGGTGATGGTGCGGCTGCCCTGCTGATTGGAACCCGGGAGATGGCGCAGAAGATGGGGAAACGAGCTGTAAAGGTTGGTGCCAGCGTGCTCGGGAGCTTTGACATCAGTGGCCAAGAGCAGCAGTCCATTGCTGCCAGGGTTGCGGGAAAAGCTTATACCCAGGCCGGAATCAGGGCAAAGGATGTCCAGATTGCCGAAGTGCATGATGCGGTAGCCCCGATTGAGCTCTATCTGTACGAGGAACTTGGCTTCTGCGGGCCGGGTGAGAGTGGCCGGATGGCAGATGAGGGGGCGACCCGCTTTGATGGCAGGCTGCCGGTCAATACCTCCGGAGGGCTCACTGCCAAAGGTCATCCGGCCGGTGCTACAGGCCTTGCCCAGGTGGCAGAGATAGTCTGGCAGATGCGGGGAGAAGCAGGTGAGCGTCAGGTAAAACCGGTGCCGAATGTCGGCATGACCGAGAACGGCGGCGGCAACATGGCGGGTGAAACCGCTGTGGTGGCGGTTAATATTTTATCGGGTGAGTGAAATTCAAAGCAGAGATCAAACAGAAAAAACAAAGGCAATGGAACGCGGATGACGCGGATTTAGCGGATTTTCACGGATAGACCTTAATAAACTGGATAACTGCTCGGGTCAGAAAACAGATTCAAAAGCATCTCACACGGAGGCACAGAGGCACGGAGAATACCAGGATTAACTGCTTAAGGTCTCTGGGGTTAACCATAAATGCTGTTTTTGACTTTCTCTGTGCCTCAGTGCTTCCGTGAGAAACCGGTTCAGATTACGACTTATGATTTGAGTAGTTACAAAACTGGTTATAAATCAGCGCAAAACCGCTCAATCCGCGTCATCCGCGTTCTAATGCAGTTGATGTTCAGTTTTCAAATACAGTTGAGAAAAATACAAAGTTGAAGGAGCTTACATGTCAAAAGAGATTAAAAAACCGCTGGAAGGGGTTGTTGTACTGGATCTTACTGCCTGGCTTTCGGGGCCGTATGCCACGGAGATGCTGGCCTATCTCGGTGCTGATGTCATAAAGATCGAGAAATCGGTCGGCGGTGATGCTGTCCGCTCAAACGGCCCCTATTTCGGGCCCAAAGGGATTGTTTTTGAAAAGACCGACCCAAAGGAGATTTCCCTCTGCATTCTCAAGAGGTCTCGCGGGAAAAAGAGTGTCTCCCTCAATCTCCAGACCCCTAAAGGGAAAGAGATCCTGACCAGGCTGATAAAGTCGGCTGATGTGGTTTGTGAAAACTTCCTCCCCGGCACCATGGAGAAGCTCGGTTTTGGCTTTGAAACACTCAAAGCAATCAAACCTGACATAATTCTTGCCTCTACCTCGGGCTTTGGCCAGGATGGGCCGTACGCCAAATTTGCCGCCTTTGATCCGGTCGTAGAGGGGATGAGCGGCGTTATGGAGGTGACCGGTTACCCGGACAGCCCGCCGGTACGGATGGGGGTTGCCGGTGGCGACCTCGTGGCTGCGCTTTACATGGTCATCGGCGTTCAGTCGGCGCTCCGCTATCGCGATATTACCGGCAAGGGACAGTCAGTGGATATCTCCATGCTCGACTCCCTGGTCTCCTTCCTGATGGAAGAGAGCCTTGATGTCTACGTTGACAACAACATCCCGATCCGTACCGGTAATCGCCGCCTGCGGCTGACGCCGTTCAATTCGTATAAATGCAAGGATGGCTACGCAGTCATCTGTAGTGCTGCTGACAGTCACTGGGCCGGGCTCTGTCGTGCCATGGAGCGAGAGGATCTGATTGATGATCCACGTTGCAAAAAACTGGACAATCGCCAGGCAAATGCCGATTTTGTTGATGAGACAGTGGAAGCGTGGACACAGACCCTGCCGAAGCTGGAGGTTGTTGACCGGGTCAGATCCGCAGGCTGCGCCTCAGGCAATGTTGCAACAATTCCGGAAGTGCTTGCTGACCCGCAGTTGAAGCACCGTGGCATGATTACCGATCTGTTCCACCCCGAACTTGGCAAGGTTATAGGTGCCAAGGGGCATGATTTCCCGCTCCGTTTCAGTGACTCGAAAGGGGGTTTCGAGCGGCCTGCATCCTATCTGGGTGCCCATAACGAGGAGATCCTCGGGGAGATGCTCGGGTATACCAAAGAGGAGCTGGAGCAGTTCCGCAAGGACGGGGTTATTTAATAAGTTCCCCCGCCCCTTGCGGGAGGGGGTTAGGGGGTGGGGTAAGCTGGCATGAAACCGCGTCATTCCCTACAAAAATATGGCGTTGAATTCATAATATTGAGGGAGTGCTAAAGGTTATCGGGCTTCTGTGCTTGCAGGGACTTCCCCCACCCCCCGACCCCCTC
>JANNRW010000336.1:0-1885 GCA_031401815.1 Geobacteraceae bacterium
TCGGTGACAAAGGCATCATCCATCCTCACTGAATCCGTACGGTGGTAGGTGATAACACCATGATCAAACAACCCCTGCGCCAGTTTCATAGTCTGCTCCGGGGTGAATTTCAGGCGAGCGGCAGCAGCGGCCTGCAGATCAACCGTTGTGAAGGGGGGCTTGGCCGACTGTTTGACCTCTTTCTTCTCGACCTTTTCGGCCAGAGCATGAGATTCGCCCTGGATGGCCGCAATGATCTTCTGCGCATCGGCCTGATCGGTGAACTTCCCTTTCATATGACGGGCCAGAAAGGTAGTGCCATCCTTGTCCAACTGAATATCCAGCACCCAGAACGGCGCCGAGTTGAAGTTGCGGATCTCCCGTTCACGGTCAACGACCAATCGGACCGCCGGGGATTGGACCCGGCCGACGCTGTAGGAGCTGCGCAGGCTTTTGCTGGTGATCGGGGAGAGAATATACCCTACCAGTCGGTCCCCGATCCTTCGCCCAAGGAAGGCATTGTAGAGTCCGGTGTTGGTCTTTTCAAAAGGGACCGCCTTGGCAAGCGACTCCTTCAATCCCTTCTCAGTAACTTCATAGATCTCCATCCGCAGACATTCTTTGGCAACCGACTTTACTTCCTCATAGATATGGCAACTGATGGCATACCCTTCCCGGTCAGGGTCACCAGCCAGCATAACGGTTTCACCGCGAGCCGCATTACGTAGTTCATTGGGCAGATGTGCTTTCTTGTCATGATACACAAAGGTGGGTTCATAGGTAGCGAGGTCAACGCCAATCTGGGCTTCAGGCAGGTCTTTAAAATGCCCGACCGTGGACATGGTCTTTGTCTTGAGGATTGACTGTATTTTTTTCGCCTTGGTGGGCGACTCGACAATTATAAGCATAAAGCGACTACATCTCCCGAATAGAGAATCGGTCAATCGCATTAACCCGGCTGATCTCGACAGCATCTGTACCTCGTGAGTAAACCTCACTGGCCAGCCAGGAAAGCTCATCGTTTTCAAGGTCTCCGGGTACACTGATCCACCAGGCCTTACAACTCCCCTGCGTTCCATCGCTCCAGCGGTAGCCACGTTGCTTCAGGACGTCCTTTTTATCAAAAGGCGCCCCCACACAGCAGAGATCTTTGAATTCAGACCTTCATAGCCATCCAGCAAGGCCTTAAATACCGAAGTAACCACGCTGATCGAGCATGCTGCCTAAAACCTGCAGATTTTCCGGGGTATCATCGATAATGAGAATTATGTTTTTTTTTTACTCATTGCGGTTCTCATGTGGTGCGGTTTAATTAGTAAAGGGGCTATACCTGCATATATGCTGTATTAATTCCTTCATGCTTTTAAACAAACTCTATTGTTTTAGCAGCATACACGATAGTTTACCCTGCTGCTACAGCGTATTTTTTTGTTTGTTACCCGGCATGGAGAATAGGTAAGGTTCACGTCGATTCCCCAGATAGGCACATGACGGAAATAGCGCTTAGGCAGAGTGTCCCGATAATCACCAGAAAGACCGCAGATCCCGCAGCGTTGGTGATCGCGCAGATCCGGTTCGATAGTAACAAGTAGTTCGGAATCCTTCTTTTTAACGGACTCGATGCGAAATCCTTGTAACTCAAGTGTCTCGCGGATACCCTCCGGAGTTTCTGAAACAGATCAGGCGGCACAGCTTTCTTTTCAGAAGACATAATTTGGGTGAGGACAACGACTATTTTGCCAACGCCTGTCCAATGTGTAAGTCGCCAATTGATGATTTCCAGTTGTTCTATGAGCAGGATGGTATATTTTCCCGAAGCAATCCTTACTCCGAGAAGCATATAACAGAACTGGCATTCCATCAGCCGCTTGTGCTGGAATGCCAGTTCGCTTAATCATACTGTTGT
>JANNRW010000337.1:0-4153 GCA_031401815.1 Geobacteraceae bacterium
GAAGGTAACTGCTCAGGAGTCAGTGGTCAGTATTCAGTAGTCAGTATAATTAATATTGCTGAAACATAAATGGATTTTCACATGGGCTGACGTCAGCAATTGAAATCATTTGTGGGAATCTGGCTCTGATTCCCTACTGACTACTGACCCCTGAATCCTGACTACTGAGCAGTACCTCAAAAGTAACTTCTATCGTCGAAACAGCCAGAGAATGAAGGAGATCGCAACCGAGATGATGATGCAGGTGGTAATGGGGAAGAAGAGGGAGAAATTCTCTTTTTTGATGTAGATGTCGCCGGGGAGCTTGCCGAGCCAGGGGATTTTGCCGAATAGCGTGAGCAGAAGCCCGACGGCGATTATTATCACTCCGATGGTAATGAGCGTCTTGCCGAGTTCAGGCATTTTGCACCTTTGGCATGTAGCGCTCCTTTTCACTGTAGATACAGCCGCAGTACTGCTGGCGATAGAGCCCGAGCTCTTTCGACAGCCTGATCCCCTCCTGCCAGCCGGGGCGGAAATCTTCGTAGTAAAAGCTGATTCCGTGGCGGGCAGCAGCCTTTTCTGCGGCCAGTTTTATCTGATCGTGATTCTGGTAGCGGCTGTATAGGAGGGTAGAGGAGAAGGCATCAAAGCCCATTTCATCAGCTTTGGCAGCTGTAGCCTCAAGCCGGGAGGAGTAACAGTAAAGGCAGCGCTCGGACGGAGCATCTGCAACAGCTGCCAGAAACTCTTCCAGCAGATATTCATCCCGGTAGATTACTTCAAGAGAGTGGTTGTCAGCCAGTTGGCGAACTGCCTCAAGCCTGCGCTGATACTCCTGATAGGGGTGGATATTGTGGTTGAAGAAGAAACCGGTGACCTTTTGGCCGGTAAGCCGGAGTTTTTGAAGCGGATAAATGGCGCAGGGGCCGCAGCAGATCTGGAGAAGAATGTTCATGTTTTGATTATTAGCTGAAAGGGGAAGCAAGGTCAATATCAGGTTGAAAGGAGAAAATTAAAAACAGTGATACAGGTGCGTAATAAGAATGGAAATGTAGTTTTAATAGTGTAAAATATGATGCATTCGCAAAACAGGGTAAATAACTTAATGCATATCAGTAAAGGGATTTTGCAATGGGTTTTCAAACTCGCAAAAAACGCAGGATAGAGACGGCAAGAGTTGTATCGATATATGCACTGTTTGGTTTAGCCTGGATATATGGGTCTGATACCCTGCTTGGCTGGTTGATTCATGATCCCATTGTGATGGTTAAAGTTGCGGTCATTAAAGGATCCCTCTTTATTCTGTCTACAGCAATAATCCTCTACTTCCTGATTAACCGCCTCCTTTGCCAATTAACTTCTGTAGAAGCGCAGAAAATTGAAACCCTGAGAAACTACGAGACGATTTTCAATGCAACAAATGAGGCAATATTTGTCCATGATGTGCAGAGTGGACGCATTCTGGACATAAATGTCCGTATGCTCGAAATCTATGGGTACACCCGCGATGAAGCTTTAAACCTGGAAATTAGTCAACTGTCTGAAGGCACATCCCCTTATTCACAAACAGAAGCTGTTGAGTACGTAAGCAAGGCTATGACTGAAGGCCCGCAGCTCTTTGAATGGCTTTCACGTAAAAAAACAGGAGAGCTCTTCTGGTCTGAAGTTGCATTAAGAAAAACTACATTCAATGATGAAGAGAGAATTATAGCTGTTGTCAGGGATATCAGTGAACGCAGGCAGCTGAACGCTGCGTTACTCGACGCCGAATGGAAGTTCCGTGCACTGTTTGATAACGGCCCGATCGGTGTGGCCTATCACCGCATGATCTATGATGATTCCGGTGATGCTGTTGATTATTATTTTATCGATGCCAACGATAAATACCTTGAACTAACCGGTGTTGACCCACGAGGTAAAACAGTTACGCAAGCCTTTCCCGGAATTGAAAATGACCCGTTTGACTGGATTGGCACTTTCGGAAATGTTGCGAAAACAGGCAAGTCAATCCACTTTGAACAGTATCTCCAGTTAAATGATCGCTGGTACGATTGCGTCGGCTATCAATACAGCCCCGATCATTTTGTTGCAGCATTTCAGGAGATCACCGTACGAAAAAGAGCTGAAGAGGCTCTAAAAGAGACAAAAGAGTTGTTCACCCTGTTTATGAAGCACTCACCTATTTATATCTACATTAAAGAGGTGATGCCTGATGGGATACTGGTACTTCAAGCCAGCGAAAATTTTCAGGATATGGTTGGTATCCCCGGTTCTAAAATGATCGGTAAATTTATGTCAGACCTGTTTCCGGCTGAATTTGCTGATAAGATTGAAGCTGACGACCGAGCTGTAATCGCAAGAGATGAAGTGCTTAAAATTGAAGAGGAGTATCATGGCCGGTATTATACAACCATAAAATTCCCGCTGGTGCAGGGGGATAAAGCCCTGCTTGCCGGGTATACCATCGATATCACTGAACAGAAACGTGCGGAGGAAGAGCGTATTCGTCTCGAACATCAACTCCTTCATGCTCAAAAACTGGAAAGTCTCGGAGTACTGGCTGGAGGGATAGCCCACGACTTCAACAACATCCTTACCGCCATCATGGGGAATATATCTTACGCCAAAAAGGATCTGGACGAATCGCAGCCTGCAAACGAGCCGTTGGCAAGAGCCGAAAAGGCTGTGAAACGGGCAACCAAGCTTGCCAAGCAGTTGCTGGTATTTGCAAAAGGTGGAGATCCGGTAAAGAAGCTGATTTCTGTTCAGCAGATGTTACATGATGCTGTCTCCCTTGTCCTGAGCGGGACTAATGTTCAGGCGGTCATAGATCTGCCGACTGACCTGTATACTATCAATGCCGATGAAGGGCAGATCAGCCAGGCTTTTGACAATATTATCATTAATGCATTCCAGGCAATGCCGGATGGAGGCAGGCTTACAATCTCCGCCAGAAATTTTGCCATCTCCGATGATAACATCTTGACTCTTTCTGCCGGTAATTATGTACAGATATCATTTGCAGACGAGGGGTGCGGCATTCCAGCAGAAAATGTCGGGAGAGTATTCGATCCCTACTTCACAAACAAAGCAGGAGGGAGTGGTTTAGGATTGGCATCAACATATGCCATTATCAAAAAACATGGTGGACATATATCTGTCAGTTCATTGCCAGGCAAAGGGACGACTTTTGACATTCTCATCCCCGGCTCTGATGAACCCGCATCTGAAGAGTTGAAGGAGGTTCATGCACCGGGCAATGCTCAAGGGGTCTATTCTGTTCTTGTAATGGATGATGATGAAATGGTCAGGGAGTTGGCCGAAATTACCCTGAAACGTTTGGGTTATATAGTTGTTTGCTGCAAAAACGGCTCTGCAGCGATCTCCTTGTACCGGTCAGCCAGAGAAAAGGGTAAGCCATTTTCTCTTGTAATCATGGATCTTACAATCCAGGGCGCAATGGGAGGGGTTGAAGCAGCCAGGTTATGATCATCAACCGCCTCTATCTTCGACAGCCAGATTGTGCTCATGATGGTCTGGGGTGTCACCACTACAGCAGTCGTCCACCACCAGCGGGATACCGTTCAGGTAAAGGAGCTGGTGGAAGGCGGCTGAGATGTATTCTGGTTGAAAGACTAGCTGTGAAGGGCCAAAGGCGATCAATTTATGGTTCAGCAAGAGCGTCAGATCGAAGCGTTCGGCGGCCATTTTTAAATCGTGGGTTGAGACCAGCACAGTGACCTTCTGAGCCTTCAGGTCCTGCAGCAGTTTTAAAGTAGCCTCTTGGGTATTGATATCGATGCCCGTAAACGGTTCATCCATCAGGAGAACGTGCGGCTCTTGTGCCAGTGCGCGGGACAGAAAGACACGCTGCTGCTGCCCACCGGATAATTCCCCGATGGGGCGCTGCGTCAGACCAGAAATACCCAACATTGCCAGAGCCTGGGCGGTTGCTTCGCGATCCGCGCGGGTTGGTTGGCCGAACCAACCAAATTTTCCAAAGCGGCCCATCATGACCACATCCCAGACTGTCACCGGAAAACGCCAATCCACCTCTTCTCGTTGGGGGATATAGGCGACGCAATCTTGATGGGTACCCAACGGCCGGCTGTGAATGCGGATCTGGCCGCTGCGCAGAGGGACTAGTCCCACCAGGGCTTTGAAAAGGGTT
>JANNRW010000338.1:0-2583 GCA_031401815.1 Geobacteraceae bacterium
GCTTCCAGATACGATATCGGCGTTGTGGGATCATACGCATGAGGCAGTCCAAAACCTGCTTGTTCAAGGTCATGACGCAGCATTTCAAGACCGATGACACCTTCAATATTACTTTCTTCACTCTTGGATAGCATGTTGGACTGCTTGAGGATCGTGTTGAAGACATCACCCGAGATCATTATGACAATCACAAAAACTGCCATGACGACGATAAGCTCTATTAGCGTAAACCCTTTGTTTGATAATTTCATGATTGGTTCCTACTGACCGTATGCGCTGATCAATGAGCGCACAGTATGAGTATACGGCGTATTTTTATAGTCCCACAAAACGGTAATATCCACATTTTTTGTGGTAGTACTAACTGATGTTCCAGTTTTTCTGACAGTAAAATTTTTCTGCGCGATGTTGACGTTACGCGTAACAGTTGACGAATGAGGGGTTACATTGGTTGAAATGAGTGCGAATGGTTTCGTCATTTCAAGAGCCATTCTATTGTCTGCGATCATGACGGCTTCATTTCGCAGCTGATTTGTCAAATTCTGTTTAAGCGCTACATTCACTACTTCCAGTAACGCAAGCATACCCACCATCAAAATTACGATAGCAACCAGAAATTCGATCAGCGTAAAACCAGAATCATTTAAATACGCATTTTGTTCCATCATAAGTCCCCATATTAATTCTTGTGGCTGACACAACCAGACAATCCACTGATGCACCTGTTCCGGAAGGGTTAACTACTATCGTCTGAAAATCCGTCGTAAGACCTCGGCTATCAACTTCAATATCGCCACCATTTGTTGTAATCTGATACTTCAAAAATTTCGAATGATATGCACCGTGGCGCGCAGGGTCGGGCGGGTTGGCCGTACAATTGGCCCTATTAATCGTTTCTTCCGCTGAGTAACTACAGAATGTTACTCTGGTGGGATCAATCAGTGCCATATGGGTTCGTTTTGTCTGAATAGCCCTGAGGCGCATATCTGATATATCAGAATTTAACTCTTTGGTTTGGGCATCGATACTTGCTTTTTTCATCCATGAATTGAAATCAAGCGATACGACTGCCACAATGATTCCAATAATCGCTATAACAATTATTAATTCTGTAAGCGCAAATCCCCTGGAATTCATTCCGTCCCCGCATTGATTTTCTGTTTGCGTGGAGGGGGGCATCCCCTCCACTGAAATTATTATTTTTCCTGATAGTGCATAATCTTTTTCACTGCTTTTGGATTTGTGATCAATGCAAGACCATTGGCAGTCGGCGGCATCCCCGAAATTGGCACATCAGTCCGTCGTCCATCATATCCTTTGTTACCGGTCGAACTTATGAACGCTGAACTCAATGATATTTCTGCAAGTGCTCCGGTTGAAACCTGCATCAAAACCTTTCCTTGCATTGCAGCCGCAGGAGGAATTCCACCTGAGTCGTAGCGCAAGGCCCAGACATTTGAATTACCTCCAAATCCGCAAATGTCGGATGTTGGCTTAAATGTTGTGAAGAAAACAGCACCTGCTGTAGAAGTAACTGGATTTGTAATAGATCTTTCAGAGCTAAACCCACCAGCAGACGGATCAAGAGTGATTTTCCAACCGGGACTGGCAGCCAACAATTTATCAGCAGGAGATGTTGTAGCATTGCCGGTTTGATCGGTCAAGCTGCCTTCGGTAACGGTGCTCGTACAGGTAGTGACAAATTTGTTACTCGGCCCTGTTGGGAGAAAAGGTGAGGCTGCATTATGTGCGGAATAACAGGGCTCGATCAAGCCATATAGTTTAAACGATTCAGTAAGAGAATCTGTTTTTTGAAAGTATCTCCCCGTGCCAAAGTAGAGCCAGAGTTTACCTACTGCTGCATTTGCTATTGGAAGTCCAGTACTGTCATCTTTATAGGTGGCAAAACGATCCTGCAGTTTTGCTACAGATGTCGTCACCGGACCAATATTGTCAATAACAGTACTAACGACCCAATTTGCCGGGTTTGTGTCCTCTTTTGTGAACAGACGAAGAATTCCACCTTTATTCCATAGGGATGCTGCTGTCAATGTGGCATCAGAAGTTTTGGTATATCCGATGTAAATTGCATCATCACTATAAAATCCGGAACTAGTTTTATCCCACTTGTTATTATCAATGACAGCATTGCTGATATTTCCAGCGAAGGCGTTCGCTACACCAGTTGATATCGTTCTTAGCAATGTCCCGGTTGCAATATCAACAACAAATAACTTTAATGGCTGATCAGATTTTCCATTAAAGGAATGTGTAGTGGTATCAATCGGTCCCGTCGGACCTGATGCAAATATTGCAAACCACCGTCCATTCTTATCTTTAGGACCCACGCGAACTATAGCAGGTCCGGAAGTCGTATAACCCAGGTAATGACCATTTGCGGGGTCACCATTAAACTCCCATAGAAATTTTGTCCGGTTTACGGTATCAGCATCGTCAAACGGGAGATGTGGATTAGTAACATCAAGTGCAAAATATGAAGAATAACCGACACCCGTAATAGGTGTTTTAACGCAGGTTCCCGATGAAACTTTATCGTCGCAACCGCCTGAGGTGGCACTAGAA
>JANNRW010000339.1:0-7032 GCA_031401815.1 Geobacteraceae bacterium
CGGGTTGCTTCATGGGGTTAAGATGGTTTTTCTGCCACGTCACGGGAAAGGTCACCGCTATCTTCCTTCCGAGGTGAACTATCGAGCCAACATTTACGGCATGAAAAAGCTCGGGGTAGGCAGGATTATCTCTGTATCAGCTGTAGGCAGCCTGAAGGAGGAGATTGTACCCGGTCATATCGTAATCCCCGACCAGTTCATTGATCGAACCAAAGGGGTTCGGAAAGACACCTTTTTCGGAAATGGTATTGTAGCTCATGCCGGTTTTGCCGATCCGGTCTGTCACCAACTTTCTGACACTCTCTTTGCCGCTGCCGGGGAAGCAGGCGCCACAGCGCACAAGGGGGGGGCATATATCTGCATGGAGGGGCCGGCCTTTTCAACAAGAGCCGAATCTTTCATGTATCGCGGACTTGGAGCCTCTGTAATCGGCATGACCAACCTTACAGAGGCAAAGCTGGCTCGCGAGGCAGAGATATGCTACGGCATAATCGCTCTTTCTACAGACTAT
This sequence comes from Geobacteraceae bacterium, assembly GCA_031401815.1. Lineage (GTDB taxonomy): Bacteria > Desulfobacterota > Desulfuromonadia > Geobacterales > DSM-12255 > JANNRW01. Next base: position 512 of record JANNRW010000339.1, read on the forward strand.
GACTGCTGGCATGATTCACATGAAGATGTTTCTGTCGAAGCAATCATCAGGATTATCAAACAGAATGTAGCAATGGCTAAAAATATCATCCGCCATGCTGTCGCAGGTATAGCCTCTGAACGCTCCTGCACTTGCAGTTCGGCAATGCAGTATGCCGTAATTACGGATAGAAAGGTGATTCCTGAAAAGGCACGGGCGGATCTGGATATACTGGTCGGCAAGTATCTGTAAGTATGCTTGCAGGGCTTCAAAAAGATTCAATTCTGTTGTTGATGCGCGTAGCAAGCGTTGTTGTTGTATGAGCGACAGGGATTAAAGAGAAAAGTCAGCCGATTATTTTTCAGTTTTTTTGCGGGAATTTATTTTTTAATATTAACTGGAGTGCTTTAATTTTTTATTGACATTCGTAAAACCGCGTTGTATTTTGGCCTCGCTTTCAATGCTATATAGTGAGGTATGTTATGAGAGAGAGTGATAGAAAACTAAAAAAGCCGCATTACCGAAGACTCCGGTAATGCGGCTTTTCTTGTTTGTTGGTTGAATTGGCAAAGCAGTTAGCGGTCTGGTATCCGAAAACAGTGTGCCAAGTCATTTTTCATATGTCTTGAATCAGGGAGGAATGCATGCAACGCAGAATGAATATGCCGGTTTTTATCAGGATATCGTTTGTTGCCATATTGATATTAGTATGGCCTGTTTTCGCTTTTGCCACAGGCGTGGAGGACAAATTCAAGTCTTCCGTCAATTCAGGCAGATTGCATCTGAATATCAAGAAGCAGGTTGAACTTGAAAATTTGGTGGAGGCCATTGTCATTCTTGACAGCGCGGAAGCTGATATTGCAGCTGCTGACATGAGAAAGCGTCTCGGCGTCAGGCATGACAACAGCGAAACTATCAAGGAAAGAGCGCGGCTGCACAGAAAGAAAAAAGATGATCTGCTGGCTGCCGTTCCGCAAGACAACTACACAACTTTGGAAGATTTCGAGCTTTTTCCGGTCATGCACGTCAAGCTAGACAAGGCTGCACTGGCGAAGCTGCTTGATAGGCCGGAAGTAGCCTACATCGGCGAAAATATGAGGCTATCTCAGAAACTCAGCGAGAGTTTGCCGCTGGTTGACGCGCCTCTTGCCAACAGTTCCGGTTTTACCGGCAGTGGAACTTCTGTCGCAGTTTTGGATACCGGAGTCAATTACACCCTTGCTGCTTTCGGCGGTTGTAACTCGCCCGGAGTACCTGCCGGGTGCAAGGTGAGCTACGCCCAGAACTTTGCTGACAATGGCGGCGTGCTCGACAGCACTGGGCATGGCACTAATGTTTCGGCCATTGTCCTTGGCATGGCTCCTGACTCAAAAATATTGAGCCTGCAAGTTTTTCGTCCGGACGGGTTTGCATACGAAGTTGATGTAATAAGAGCGCTGCAATGGGTGTTGTCGAATAAAAGTGCCTTCAATATTGCGGCAGCCAATCTCAGTTTCGGAGCAGGTGAATATTCTGCAATCTGTCCGAAACTGCCGCTTTCCGGAGTGATAAAAGACCTGAAAAACGCGGGAGTGACAACTGTCATTGCATCAGGGAACGACGGTTTCACCAATGCACTCTCCTATCCTGCATGCAGCCCGGATGCTGTTTCAGTTGGCGCGGTCTATGACTCTTACATAAGTGGCAACCTTTATCTCAAAGAAGGAAATTGCACAGACATATCAACTGCTTCGGATCAGGTGGCCTGCTTTTCCAACAGTGCACACTTTCTGACGATTCTTGCGCCGGGTTCAGTGGTAAACTCTGCTGGCATCTACCTGTCAGGCACTTCCCAGGCAGCGCCGCATGTGGCGGGAGCAGTGGCTTTATTGAAGGCGAACGAACCGTTACTTACGGTAGAGAATATTGTCGCTAAACTGACCTCAGCAGGAACTCCGGTTACCGACTCCAGAAACGGCATAACCAAGCCAAGGTTGAATGTTCTTTCGGGGATCAATAGCCAGCAGAAGGGCGTTAATGGCGATGCGACTGGCAGTAACAGCCCGGCTGACGGGAACAGTAACGGAACCCAAAGTGATACGAACAACAATAAAGATCAGGAATCAGGCACAGGCGGCCAGAATCAGAACGTTACAGATAATAATACCACCAATCAGATTGACGGCTCTGGCTGGAGAACGGGAAAAGCTCAATTAGTGAGCCAAGAAGAGGCAAAGGCATATTTAGATTCCAAAGCCAGAAAAAATACCAAGGCCGGAGTAACGCGATTTAACTCCATGTCGGCCACTTATGCTTCTCCGGAAATAACGGAGCTTGCAAGGGCGCTGCAATATGATCCGAAGCTGATCTACGATTATGTTCATAACAACATTGATTATGTTCCTTACTACGGTTCCCTCAAAGGGGCAACTCTTACGTATCTGGACGGCAGTGGAAATGACATGGATCAGGCGTCGCTGATGATTGCCCTTTTGCGGGCAAGCGGAATATCCGCTCAATATGTTAATGGCTCAATGACTATTCCGGGAGTAAATATTGCCAACTGGTTAGGAGTAGATGTCAACTATCAGGTGATAGCCAGTGTAGTTGGCAGCGGTGGATGTCCTGGAAGTATTGACTCTGATTTAACAGTCCATATGAATCGTACTTGGGTCAAAGCGACGATCAATGGAAGCGTTTATTACTTCGATCCTGCGTTCAAGCTTTACTCCGAGGTTCCGAAAATCGATCTCCACGCAGCCTTGGGATTTGATCAGGCGACTTTTCTGAATGACGCGACCTCCGGAGCGACAATCAATTCCGATTACGCACAAAACCTGAATGAAGCAAACATCAGGAGCAAACTTACCACTTACGCCAATAATCTTGCTACGGCCATCAGAACAAATCACCCCAACAAATCAATCGAAGAAATCGTTGGCGGGAGGAAAATCACTCCGTCAACGTTAACCGAGTACAGCACATCCCTGCTGTTCTCCACTAGTAACATTAATGTATGGGACAATGACATCCCTCTTGTCTTAACCGCCACTGTAAAGATTCAACATCAAGGCATCAATTGCACCATTGAAACTCCGGAATTGTCAGGAAAACGGCTTACCCTTACTTATCCAGGAGGCATTCCCACGCTCCTTCTCGATGGAAGTTCTATCCAGAGCAGGGCAGCGTGCCCTGCATCGACAGGAAATTCAACAACCGCCGGTAGTGTATATAACCTGACACTTTCCATAGAGCACCCGTACGATGACTATGGAGCATATGCAGATCAAGTTGTCCAATACACATTGAAAAGCGGGAGCACATACGCCATTGTCTATAATTTTGGCGGGGCGTCAGATATTCTCACGCAGAAGCTTCAAAAGCAGCTGGACATTTACCAGTCGCAAGGTAAAGACAGCCTCTCGGAAGAAGTCCTTGGTGAAACGCTAAATATCATGGGGCAGTCGTGGCAAAAGCAGGTTTCTTTGTCATCAAGACTCATTGCCTCTTTAACCGATACAGTGCAAATATCTCATCACAGCATAGGGCTCATGGCGCAAGAAACAAATTCATCAAACCAGAAATTTTACTTTATTGATATAAAAGCGAAATTTGAGAATTATCGTGAAAAGTATAGCAATCAATCTGATTATCATGCTTTTCTTTCTAATGGCATATTGGCGAGCGGGCTGGAGCATGCCATTATAGAGCAATTGGGTGCCATTGATCCTTCAACAGGAAGAGCAATTGCCGGAATGTCCACCATCAAGGCAATACAGGTGGCAAACGCCTCAACTCAGAAAATATTTTACGCCAGTAGCAATAACTTCACAGCTGGGAGCAATATCAAACAGCAATTAATAAATCATGACTTATCCAAGTTGCAAACATCTTATATTGATCAAGGATATACGCTCATCCTGCCGGAAAATGGCCAATTACAGTTGGGGAGTTGGGCGGGACCAGGTTACATTGCAACAAAGCCGTTGAATCTTTCAATGATCATCGGAGTGGGACTAAATGGCGGCTCTGCAACAATACCGGCACCGGCAAGCCCGGTTGAAGTAACCAGAAACATAGAGCCGAGTATCGCCAGCACTGCCGATCCTACTACTATTCGCTGTCAACCCGAAACCCCAGCCCTTCCTCCTCCTCCATCATGCTCAGATCCGGTGGATATGGCCAGCGGAGCCTATTTCTACGACCATACCGACCTTGCTCTTGGCGGCAGCACCCCCAAAGGGCTTGCTTTCACCCGTTCCTATGACAGCGGCTCCCATCGGTCGAAAAAAACTCTGGGTTATGGCTGGACTCACAATTTTGACGCATCTGTCACCTCATTCAGTCACGGCGACCCCGTGCTGGGGAGGCGACAACCGGTTGATGCAGCTGCCTTTATCGCTGCGGTCTATGTCATTCAGGACATACTCAGAACTCAGGATAATATCAAGGGGTGGGTAACAGCGGCACTTGCCAGCAAGTGGGCGGTAGATCAGGTGATTGATAATGCTGTAGCGGTGCGTTTCGGCAAGAAATCGATGGAATTTATAAAACTGGCCGACGGAACATATGCGCCGCCACCGGGCGAGACCAGCCGGTTGCAGAAAAACAGCGACGGAACCTTCAGTCTTATTGAGCGGTTCGGCACACAATCTGATTTTGATTCAAACAAGCGGATTTCAAGTATTTTCGATCTGGATGGTAACAGGCTGACTTTCGGCTATAGCGGCAACAATCTGAGCACCATTACCGATGCAGCAACCCGTACTCTTACATTAAGTTATGATCCCGCAAACGGCCAGATAAGCGGCGTATCGGATTCAACCGGTCGCAGCGTCAGTTATGGCTATATAAACAGTGAACTTACCAGCTTCACGGATGCGGAGTCGAAAACCTGGGGATATGGCTACGAACCATCCGGCAGTCACCGGATGACCACAATGACGAACCCGCTACAGACTGTCAATGTCACCAACACCTATGACAGCCTTGGCCGGGTAAGCAGGCAGGTTCTGCCACGGCAGCCGGTGGATGGTGTGGCAACCACAGCGACTTATGATTTTTTCTTTACAGGTTTCAGCGGGGCGCAAAGAGCTCCAGGCAATAAAACCACTACCTTTTATTTTGATTCCAAAGGGCGGACAATTGCCGAGCAAAATCCCCTCGGACAGAAAAGCACCAAGGAGTACGATGGCCAGAACCATCTCATTTGGAGTGTCGACCCGCGCGGATACATTACCAGCTATGTCTACGACGGCAACCACAACCTGACTAAAACTTCCAATGACGTGCGTGCAGGTGGCTTCAACTACGAAACTACCTATCAATACGACACAAATTTTCGGCTAACTGATATTTTTGACCCATTGCAGCACAATACCCACTTCGGATACGACAACAAGCACCACCGCATCCTGACCAGAGACAACCTTTCAAACACCACCCATGCTACCTACAACAGTTCAAGAGGGGCGAAAGACACTGCCACGGATGGCCGCAGCACGGTGACCACCTTTACCTATGACACCTATGGCACCCCGGAAACCGGCAGAACCGGCAGCCACCCGGCAATCACCTACATCTACGATGCCATCGGCAGAATGACCAGCCTGACTGACCAGGTGGGCTCCCAAACCAGCTTTGTTTTTGACAAGCGGAATCTTTTGAAAGAGATAACCGACCCGAGCCGGACTCGAACTACTACACTGGAATATAACAACGACGGCAGCCTGTATACCAGAACCGACCGCAAGGGGGATGTAACTACCTATTACTATACCCCGACGGGCAAGCTGGATAACAAAAGCTATACCAGCGGCACTCCGGTCAGTTTTTCGTACAACAACCTTGATCAGCTAACAGGCATGCTGGACAGTGTCGGCACCACCACCTACGGCTACGACGACGCCGGTCGGCTGAACTCCGTCACCAACCCTCATCAATTCAATGTTGCCTCCCTCTACGATGCAGCGGGGAATCTAACCGAACTCACATATCCCGGCAATAAAAAGGTCATCTACACCTACGATGAACTGAACCGTCTCAAGACAGTCAAAATCGACTGGCTCACCGCCAAGCCAACCGCCACCTACAACTACAAGCCAAGTGAACTTGACCTTCTCGACAATCTGGTTGCTTTCAACGGCATTACCACCACCTATACCTTTGACACCGCCCACCGGCTGACCGGCATCAGCATCCCGAATGTTGCCAGCTACAACTTCACCGTACTTGATGGCAACGGCAACCGCCAGAATGTCACCCAGACCGAACCGCTGCCACCAGTCCTGCCAGCCGACGCCACCGGCTACAGCTACAACACCACGAAAAACCGCCTCCAGAGCGCAGGTGCAAACAGCTTCGGTTACGACGATGAAGGCCAACTGTCAAGCGGCTACAACAGCAGTTACACCTTTGACAATGAACACCGTCTGACTGGTATGAGTGGAGCAACCTTCAGCTACGATGGGACAAATAACCGGCTACAGGCAACCAGAGACAGCGTCACAACCCGCTACATCTACGATGCCAGAGGCAACCTGCTGGCCGAAGCGGACGATAGC
>JANNRW010000340.1:0-7748 GCA_031401815.1 Geobacteraceae bacterium
CTTCTTGATCTCCTCCATCAACTCCTCGGAAAGGGTGCCGACCCGGAGTGAAGGGAAGGAAACTGCAACCCTGCTCTCCGCATAACGCTGCATAAGCTCTTTTAGAAGCGGAGTCAGGCATCCATAATCACCGGTCGCCAGAGAGAGAAGAGAGACTTCATCGTAACCAGATGCGAGGAGAGTTTTCTCTATATCGGCCAGTATGTTTTCCGGGGTGCGCTCACGCACAGGACGATAGATATAACCGGCCTGACAAAAACGACAACCTCTCGTACAGCCACGACCTATTTCCATGCTGACCCGGTCATGCACTGTCTTCATAAAAGGGATTACCGGGTCTGTCGGATAGGGGGCTTCATTAAGGTCAGGCAGGAAGCAGCGACGAATTCTTGAATGCGCCGGCATTAACGGTGTAATGCTGCGGATCCTGCCATCATCATGATAATCCGGAGCAAACCAGGACGGAATATACAGACCAGGGATCTTTGCCAGAGCAGCGTAAAGCTCCTGCTTTGGACTCCTGCTCCGACGCCACTCACGACAGGCAACGGCAATCTCAAAAGCAGCCTCTTCTCCATCGCCTATAAGGAACGCGTCAAAAAAATCAGCCAGCGGCTCCGGATTGAATGCGCATGGCCCCCCACCGATTATCAACGGCCACTTCTCATCCCGATCAGCTGCGATCAGAGGGATGCCGGACATATCCATCATATTGAGAATATTGGTGTAGGAGAGCTCATGCTGAAGGGTAAAACCGACAATATCAACAAGCGCCAGAGAAGTGCTGCTCTCCAGAGTAGCAAGCGGCTCTCCGGCTGCTCTGAGTTGCGCTTCACGATCAGGCCATGGCGCATAAACCCGCTCTGCTGCCAACCAGTCAGCAGCATTTAAGATATTATACAGAATTTGAAAGCCCAGATGACTCATTCCAATTTCATATACATCCGGGAATGCCAGCACAAAGCGAAATTCCGGGTTTTCCTTGCGAATTATTCCCAATTCGCCGCCCATGTAACGGGCAGGTTTTTCAATCTGTAACAGGCTGCTCTGGTGCATAAATATCCTTGGGAGTGGGTAATTAAAAACCATGGCTCTCTCTGCCATGGCATCCTGATACTAACAGCTCTGCTCTTGAGTGGCAAGCATCGACAACTTGAAGAACGCGGGCTACCTCAAATGGGGTAGCGTTTGACTGAAATGAGTTGAACTGCAACTGCTTTTTTATGCGGATTATACTGCCCGAACCCAATAATCCAGCGATTACAGGATGTTGAAAAAGATGATCTGATTTGGCACGACATGTGCTTAATGAGATACATCAACATTAAAATGCACCACCCAATTAAAAGGAGAAAGAAAATGAAAAAAGTTATGTCTTCCATCGTTGCCGCAATCGTAGCCGTTGCATTTGCTGGTGTTTGCTTCGCCGCTGACCCTAAAGCTGCTGCTCCTGCTGCTGCTCCTAAAGCTGCTGCTCCTGCTGCTGCTCCTGCTGCTGACATGAAGAAAGAAGAAGCCAAGCCTGCTAAGAAAGCCAAGAAAGCCAAGAAAGCCAAGAAAGCAGAGAAGAAAGAAGAAGCCAAGCCAGCTGCTGCTCCTGCTGCTGCTCCTGCTGCCGCTCCTGCTGCTCCTGCGAAGAAGTAATCAGCTGATTGCACTAAGCAAAAAAAGGCCGCATCTTCGGATGCGGCCTTTTTTTTGCCTTCAAGTTGCTATAAAAAGATGCTTACTCTTTTTGCCAGACAAACCGTGGCTCAATCCATGGATCATAAAAACCGGGATACGCCAGAAAAAATGTCAGCAGCTCCCCAGCCCCGCTTGCCGTCCTGACAACTGCCATCCCTATCCCTTTGAAAGGGCCGACAACTGCTGCTCGCACCCAGTCACCCTCTGCTCCTGTAATATAAATCTGCTTTGGGAACTCAGCCCATCCGGTCAACAGATTTGCAGCCCCCCTCACCCCCTTGGTTGCCATTGCGTCAACAACCTCCTGCGGAGATGAGTTGTCCACTGTCCGGTAACTGTCTGCATTTCCTTTTGCTGCAAAAACTCCTGAAAGCAATACAGTAATCGATACTGCCAAAAAAATCTGTTTGTACCTCATCGTCTGCTCCATAACTGATTCCTATTGAGTTGAGGACTTTCCATCCACTGCTACTCCGGGTGCCTCTGAGGTCTGATTGGTATTGCCTGATAAATCAGGACGGATCTCGTCCCATCCTTCCCAGACAAATTCCGGGTCAATCATCGGATCATAATAACCAGGATGAGGAACCATAAAAAAGATGGTCTCGGTCAAGCCGATAAAGCTCCTGTAGAGCACCATTCCAACCCCTTTCACCGGCCCGACTACATATCCGATTGGGCCATGTATTCTGCTGGTGATGTATGTCTGCTTTGGAAGCTCGGCAATCGCTGTGGTAAGATTTGCAACGCCTCTTATCAACTTGAAGGACATTTTTTCTGCAATTGATTCAGGTCTGGGTGCCTCAAGAGCAAAAGCAGGAGAAATAATGGATGGAACCAGAAAGAGTGCTAGGGCTGTTATGAATATTTTCATGATCTGGGATTCTCCTTTCATTGCAGAAATCTTTATAAGCTTGTAACACAATATTTTTGGAGTAGCAAGCAGGAGAGACCCTCAACCGGCCAACTGCTCCTGTTTGGAAATAACATATTGATTGATAAGAGCAATATAACATATAAACAGTATCAGCCGTATTTAACAATAATCTCAATGGACGCAGGCAAGGGACAATGACTCTATCCAATACATTACTGCGCTACAAGTATCATCTCCTCGCCATAGCTCTCCTGATGACTGCCATATATTATCCTGTAATCCACCGTATGACATTGCAGTGGTATCATGATGAAAACTATTCTCACGGATTTCTTGTCCCTTTGATTGCCGGATACTTTGTTTATGAGCGCAGGGAATCATTGAAGAGCTGTCCGGTTTCACCCTGGAACCCTGGTCTGTTAGTAGTTTTTCTCGGGTTGTGCCAGCTCATAACAGGCTACCTGGCAACCGAATATTTTACCATGCGCACATCAATGATAGTATTGCTCGCCGGAATACTCCTTTATCTCTTCGGCAAAGCAGTTTTCAGGCAGCTCTTGCTCCCGGTCGGCTATCTCATGCTTATGGTACCGCTACCTTATATTCTGTACAACATGATTGCCTTTCCTCTCAAGCTGTTCGTAACCCGTATTTCAGTCGGCTTTTTGCAACTGATCGGCGTTGTTGTTCTTCGGGAAGGAAATATCATCATCTTCCCCACGACAACCCTTGAAGTCGCGGATGCCTGTAGCGGTATGCGCTCTCTGATCTCTCTGCTTGCAATAGGCATTGCATTTGCCTTTTACATAAGGAGTACCCCGCTCAAGCGCTTCTTACTGATAATTTCTGCCATTCCTGTAGCTGTTTTTACAAATGCCCTGCGGGTAATAGTAACCGGTGTTCTCGCTCAGTATTGGGGGGCACAGGTGGCAGAAGGCTTTTTTCATGAATTTGCCGGGTTGATGGTTTTTGCGCTGGCCATGTTGATTCTGGGTGGCATCGGCATCCTGCTCAGGGGAGAAGAGTCAGAAGCTGTGCTGACCAATACCCCATTTTCTCAACTGATAATACCCCTGAATCACCGTTTTGCAGTGGTCGGTATCCTGCTAATACTGGCCGGAAGTTACAAACTCTTGCATGTAGACCTGCTGGTTCCACCTAATCGACCGTTCAACAGCTTTCCGGTCACTGTAAATGACTGGCAGATGGCATCTCAGGATACATTCAGCCAACAGATTCTCAATGTGCTGAAGCCGACTGATTATATTTCCCGCACCTATACCAATAAAAGCGGCACCACTGTGCAACTCTACATCGGTTACCATGGTGGCGGCAGCGAATCAGGAGAGCTTCATTCTCCAAGAAACTGCCTGCCTGGAAGCGGCTGGCAGGAGATATCCTCTTTACGCACGAGAATCGACAGCGAGCAGGGGAGAATCAATCTCGTCAAGGCTACATATAAGCAGAGAGACAGAACCGAACAATTTTATTACTGGTTCCAGGTACAGAATCAGACTATTTCAAATGAGTACGCTCTGAAGCTTGCTCAAATAATCAATTCCCTGCTGCATCGAAGGCGGGAAGCATCATTCATAAGGATAACTGTTCCGGTGCTTCCGGGAGGGAATCGCTCACCAATACAGGGTGAACAGTTCATAAAGGATTTTTATCCAGTGATCAGAGAGTTCCTGCCTCGCTGATCAATTTTTATAACCGGATACCCCATGAACAACTTCCAGATCATAATTTCACTCCTGGCCGCCTTTCTAGCCTTAGCTTTCCCTATGTACTCTTTTTTGATGAGAGACAGATCCTTGTCGAATGCACTACTTCTCCTTGCGCTTTCGGTCACTGCGTCACTTGAGATCCTTGATCTGCTGGCAATGATCAACCCCGAACAGCTTCTTTACTGGAAGAAATATGCGTTTCTGGCAGAAGCAAGCCTCCCATTTGTATGGCTCCTGTTCACTCTGCTGTTTGCACGAACCGGAATAAAGGAGATCTCTCTTTTACAACGTATTTTTCTTGTAGCATCTCTTGCCCTGATAGCCGTGCCTTGTGTCGTACCCGTAAATGACCTGATCTACTCTCCGGATTTTAGCAATGAGCCTGTATTATTTCTTAGTCGTTACGGTTTTGCTTTCTATCTGGCCTTGATTACCGGACTGACCCTGGCTCTGGTTAATCTGGAGGCAACTTTCGCAAGCTCCTCCGGAATCAGGCGCTGGAACATCAAATATGAGATCTTTGGTGCAAGCTCTCTGCTCGCAGGTTTTTTCATCTACTACGCCCACAGCTTCCTCTATCGCACCATATCCATGAACATCCTGCTTGCAAGATCGTTAATTCTGCTTATTGCCGTAATGCTTATCGGTTACTCCCAGTCTCGCAGCAGCCTTGATGTAAGAATTCATGTTTCAAGAAAAATGGCATATAATTCCATGGTTCTCCTTATCATTGGGATTTATCTGATTGGTCTCGCCCTGCTTGGAGAAGGGGTTAAATATATTGACAAATCGTTCGATAAATCACTTGCTTTAACTGTTGCAATTGTCAGTGGCATAGCTCTTGTTGCACTGATCTTTTCCGAATCCCTGAAGAGAAAACTACAGGTATTTCTTGGTGCCCACTTTTATCAGAATAAATATGACTACCGGGCGCAGTGGCTTCAATTCACTGATGCTCTCTCATCCGCCAGATCCGGAGAAGAACTTTCCTCTGCCATAGTTGCAGTATTCTGCGATACTTTCGGTATGTCATCCGGAGCCCTGTTCCTTAAGAATGAATCCCTGAGCGGCTATCATCTGGCAGTTAATCGGGACATGACCGTACCGGTACCTTTTATAAGTCAGGACGATCCATTTGTAAGGAGCCTGGAGATTGGCAGTAAAACGCCCGATATTCAGACCAAAAATGTTACCCCCGGATCGCCACTTGATCATTTGCTGACTGAAAACTGTGTCTCTTTCTCCATTCCAATCAGAAGTTCAGATATGTTGACAGGCTTCATCCTGGCAGGGCGGCCTCTTTACAAGCTTGAAAACTATACCTTTGAAGACTATGACTTGATGAACACAATTGCCCACCAGGCCGCTGCTGCACTACTTAATCTTAAACTGACGGAACAGTTGACCCAGAGTCGAGAAATGGAGGCACTCGGGAAGATATCTGCATTTATGATTCATGACCTGAAAAACCTTGCCCAGACCTTGTCCTTGATGGTTTCCAATGCAAAAGAGTATATCTCCGACCCCTCATTCCAGAAGGATCTGCTGTCATCCCTTGACAATTCAGCAACTAGAATGAATACCCTCATTGGCAAATTAGCCAGCATGCCCGATAAGGGAGCACTTACTCTTGGAGCAGAAGATCTCCTTAAGCTGGCTACCCAGGTTGCAAACGCAATGTCAGGATCGCAAATCAGGGTTCAGGGATGCCCGGTTATGGTGAAAATAGACCGTGAACGACTTCAGAGCGTAATCATAAACCTAGCTCTTAATGCCATTGATGCAACTGACGGGATTGGGTCTATAATAATCGAGACCGGGGCTGAAAATGGCTCTGCATTCATTCGGGTCAAGGACAAAGGGTGCGGAATACCTGAGGAGTTCTTGCGGCAGCATCTGTTCAGTCCATTTAAAACAACCAAAAAGAGCGGCATGGGTATTGGTCTGTATCAATGTCGGCAGATAACAGAGGCACACAATGGAAGGATCGAGGCAGTAAGTTCTGTCGGAAAAGGGTCAACATTCACTGTCTGGCTGCCTCTCTTGAAGCAGGACGGTCAAATCGATCTGCCTGATAATACTTCAGAATGATTCATGGGAGACGTTGATGAAAAAATTGCTGGTTGTTGATGATAACAACGATATTCGTACTCAGATCAAGTGGGGTTTCAGCAAAGACTATAATATAATCCTTGCGTGCGATGCATCTGAGGCGCTGTCACTTGTCAAACAGCATGAGCCAAGAGTTGTAATGCTTGATCTTGGGCTACCTCCAGATGAAGATGGTGTGGAGGAGGGGATCAACTGTCTTGTGCAGATTCTCGAACATGCGCCTCATACCAAAGTGATAGTAATTACCGGCAATGGTGAACGACAGAACGCACTCCGAGCCATACAGCTGGGGGCTTATGATTATTTTCAGAAACCGGTTGATATTGACAGCCTTCGGATAATTCTTTCCAGAGCCTTTCGACTGAGCGAACTTGAGGAGGAAAACCAGCGGCTGATTTCGTCCATGGTTCATGATCGCCGTGATATTTCCGGCATGATCGGGCAGTGCCCCAGAATGCTTGATATTTTTGCAACTATCCGCAAAGTGGCAACCTCCGATGCACCGGTTTTAATTACCGGTGAAAGCGGAACCGGGAAGGAGTTGGTAGCAAAAGCCATCCATGATCTGAGCCTCAGAAACAAAGGGCCGTTTATACCGATAAACTGTGGTGCAATTCCTGAAAACCTCCTCGAATCCGAGCTGTTTGGCTACGAAAAGGGTGCTTTCACAGGTGCACATGCCAGAGTAAAGGGGAAAGTTGAATATGCTCATCAGGGGACTCTGTTTCTTGATGAGCTTTGGGAGCTTCCTGTCGGACTTCAGGTAAAAATTCTCCGCTTCCTGCAGGAAAAGGTAATTCAGAGAGTTGGAGGCAGAGAGGACATAGCCGCTGATACCCGGATTGTATCTGCAACAAACCGGGAACTTGAAAACGCTTTCCGGAATGGACTGATCAGGGAAGATCTTTATTTCCGGATTGCAGTCATCTCAATCAATCTGCCGCCATTGCGTGAAAGAGGTGACGATATCCTGCTACTGGCCAACTTTTTTCTGCATCGCTTCAATGTTCAACTTGGCAAAGGGGTCAGGGGCTTCACTCCTGAAGCATTAAAAACGCTTGTTTCATATCAATGGCCAGGAAATATCAGAGAACTTGAGAACAGGGTCATGCGTGCTGTTATCATGTCTGACTTGCCTCTGTTGCAACCAGAGACTCTCGGTTTTACCGTGGAGAGTGCTATTGCGAAATCTGTGGAAACTGGAGATCAGACTCTTAAATATGCCAGAGACAATTTTGAATACGAGCTGATAGCAAATGTGCTGAAAAAGCAGCAAGGGAATATGGCAAAAGCTGCCGATATTCTTGGAGTCAGTCGTCCGACACTGTACGATCTTGTCAAAAAAC
>JANNRW010000341.1:0-9239 GCA_031401815.1 Geobacteraceae bacterium
CTCACAGGTTGAGGTATTCGTTCGCTTCGCTCACAGGTTAAGGTATTCGTTCGCTTCGCTCACAGGTTAAGGTTTTCGTTCGCTTCGCTCACAGGTTGAGGTTTAGAAAGGCTTTACTCTATCTCTATCTCTATCTCTATCTCTTCCTTATATCTCAACCTTAACCTCAACCTCTACCTCTACCTTTACCTCTACCTTAACCTCAACCTCAACCTCAACCTGCTTCATCCTGCCTCAACCTTCCTCACACCGCCAGCAGATCCTTACTCAAGAGTTTGTCGATAAGGAGATTCGCAGTCCCTACCGGGTCATTGACACCATCGCCTATCATCTCCCCCTTGTCTCGCTGAGGAGAGAATATCCGGCTTACCCATGTGGGTGAACCTTTGAGGCCAATACTCTGTTCATCGAGTTTCAGGACACTGTTGTTCCAGAGTTCCACTTGAGAATCCATGGAAGCAAGCCGCATCGGCACATTCGGGTAGCGGGGGCGGTTCAGCTCTCTTACAACCGTAATCATGACCGGAAGTGGCGCTTCCACTATTTCATGTCGCCCTTCGAGCTTCCTGCTGACACGGATTTTTCTGGCTGAAAGATCAAGATCGAGAATTTTATCGACCAGAGTCAATTGGGTGCAGCCAAGGCGGGTGGCAATGCCGGGGCCTACCTGTGCAGTATCTCCGTCGATTGTCTGCTTGCCGCAGAAAATTATGCCGACCTCCTCCACTTCTCCGAGACGGCGTATGGCTTCCGTAAGCACATTACTCGTAGCCAGAGTATCTGCACCGCCAAAGGCGCGGTCAGACAGAAGAATCGCCCGGTCAATTCCCAAGGCCAGCGCCTTTCTGAGAGTAGCCTCGGCATTGGGAGGCCCCATGGAGATTGCCGTAACGCTGAAACCAAACCGGTCTTTCAGCCGGAGAGACTCCTCAAGCGCATGTGTGTCATAAGGGTTGACAATAAAAGGGATACCTTCGCGGATAAGGGTGTTGGTAACCGGATCTATCTGTACCTGTGTAGTGTCAGGAACCTGTTTGATGCAGGCAACAATCTGCATGTGACAACCTCTTTTTATTCAGAATAAGTTGCTGCAAAATATAATACGTTGACGTAAGTGTCAAGAAATAATCAGAACTCATCAAGCATGCCGGAGCTACCGGATAATAATTGATAAGCAGACTTTATTCAACAGAATAACTGCTTAAAATTTAATCAAATGATTTTCAGCCGGAGTAAAATAGCTTATTTTACGGTAACTTGGAAAATGTAACATCACTACACATTTATCAACTGTAATCAAAAATAATGTGTCCGCAAATCAATATACAATCACAGGACGTGATTTATCATGGACAGTAATGCCTGAAGTATGATTTCAGCCAAAGCTCCCCATGCTTGCCAGCCCGTAAATCATGCCTGGCCTGTAATCCGGTTTTCTACCACGATACATGAGCTGGGTACTGCCACTTCTCATAAAACCATGCGCTTCAAGCAGCGCTGCTGCTGATAAATTCTTCTCCGGGACATCCAGAAAGAGCGAAACAGGTTTTCCGGTCGGCAACAAAGCCCTCTCTAGCAGCCGTGGAGCTGCAACCACTGATCGGCTCCCCCAGGGACCGAGCTGAGTCCCGTCACCACAAGGGTGGCAAATAAGAAATCCGCTCTCTTCCAGAAACATGGTGCCACGGCTTGCCAGCTTTACCAGTGCCGGTTCGCGGCTATGACCCCAGCCTGCACAGCTGCCTGTTTTTGCGGATATGACCCTTTTTTACAAATATTCCTGCACCGGAGTACAGAAAAACTCCTCCAGAGGAATACCCTGCCCGCCAACCAGAAGTGATCGCTGCGACGGAAACTCACGCTTGAATGCTGCCATCCCCGGAAGGCTCTGGCGGCTCCTGCCGCTCTTTACCTCTATCCCGGCAACAGCATCACCGCGCCGCAGCACGAAATCCACTTCATAGTTCCCTTCACGCCAGTACAGCGCCTCGATACCTTTTCCGGCACTGCTGTTGAGGATGTGGCTGCCAACCGCCGACTCGACCAGCCTGCCCCAGGCTTCTCGCTCCAGCAGCAGTTGTGCGAACGGTAATGTGGCATGAGCTGATTGCAGCGCCGTATTGAAAACCTGCAACTTTGGGCTGGAACCCCGCTGACGGATTTTGCTGCCGCTGTACTTGGATAGTCCGGTGACCATGCCGGCGCCTGCCAGCAGTTGCAGATAATGGGCAAGTGTTGTGGTATTGCCGGCATCGTGGAGTTGTCCCAGCATCTTCTGGAATGACAGTATCTGTCCCGAATAGTCACACCCCAGCATGAACATCCGCCGTAAAAGAGCAGGCTTGTCTACCCGGGACATAAGCAGGATATCTCTCGAAATTGTTGTCTCCACCAGGGAGTCGATGATATAGCGCGCCCAGCGTTCCCGGTCTTCTATCAAAGCTGCTGCCCCCGGATAGCCGCCATAGTAGATATATGTATCCAGATCCCAGCCAAAGGCATCGCGCATTTCTCCGAACAGCCAGTGTGTTGCAGCGATGGTTTCAAAGCGCCCGGCCAGGCTTTCGGTAAGCCCTCGCTGGATCAGGAGCGGAGCGGAGCCAAGGAGTATTACCTTGAGAGGAATTCCTTTGGCCGAGTCCTCATCCCAGAGGCGCTTTACCTGCTCCGACCAGTGCGGGATTTTCTGCACTTCATCCAGCACCAGCAGCGCCTCGCAACGGTCAGCACCACCTGCTTTTGTCTGCAGGCGGGCAATCTCCCACTGCTGCTCCACCCATACACCCCCCTGGAGTGTCGGTTCATCAGCTGAAGCATAATGGGACGGCAGCGGGCTTTCTGCCAACAGCTGCCGCGCAAGCGTGGTTTTGCCTGTCTGGCGCGGCCCGGTCAGCACCTGAATAAACCTGCGCGGCTCATTAAGTCGTTGTTGCAATATCTTGCAGATTGGGCGCTGAAACATGTCTGATACCGCCTTGTGTAATTTTACTCAATACGTTGAGTAAAATTACACAATACCATGCAGAGAATCAATTGAAATTCGTAAATTCGAAGTAATCTATTCAGCACTGCGAAACAGAACCCTAAAACAAAAACATTTTTACAGGGATGAACAGGAGGGACAGGATAAAACCCAGCAACTTCCGGTTTTTTCTTTGCATTTAGCCTCCCCTCCCTTGACGGGAGGGGATTGAGGGGTGGGTGAAGGTGCTGTCATCGTAAAGCATGGCAAATTACCCCACCCCCTAACCCCCTCCCGCAAGGGGAGGGGGGACTTATAAGGCAACTGCAAATACCAAACCGGACACTACTGCCTTTGTTTATGACTTTGCTGTCATGGCGCACCTTGCTCCGGACAGTATCCGGATAGACGATTGGGTAAACTTACGGGTGGCCCGGAGTGTAGCAAAAAACAGCTGAAGCAGCTACGGAGTAACTGTTACAGCCACCAGACTGGCATAGGGGCCACTGCCGGCGTCAGTGGCCAGTACGGTCAGAGGCCGACCGGCGCAAAGTTCCTGGAGAATATCATTTCTTTCAGCGGTGTTGATTATTGATGTAGCTGCTCCTGTTCCAGAATGCTCCTGATCCTTGTTGGCGGCTCCTCAGACATGATTCCGCAGCATCAGTTGTGCCGGATGTGGTGACAGGTAGACCTGACCCTGCAGGTACTGCTGGTCGTACTTGCGTACATAATGTCTGAGCAGCGTCAACGGCACAAGCAGCGGTACCAGAGCTTCATGATACTGGCCGATTACTTCCAGCAGTTCCGCCTTTTCCTCCGGGGATAGCTGCTTCTTGAAATAGCCCATCATATGCTGCATGACGTTGGTGTTCTTTTTGGTCGAAGCGTGCAGGGCCAACCCTTTCATGAACAACTCTTCGTAACGAGAGAACAGTTCGGACAGCGGCAACTCCTTGCCATGGGCGACCAGTGCTCCCATGGTGCGATAGGCGTCGGGACTATGGGCCATCATAAGCAGTTTGTGGGAGGCATGAAAATCCACAAGCTTCCCCAGCGTGGGTTTGGTGGCCATAAAATCCTTCCAGCGCCGATAGCTGAAGACCCGTTCGATGAAGTTCTCCCGAAGGTGCGGGTCATTCAGACGCCCCTCTTCCTCCATAGGCAGTAGCGGAAAGTGACTTGCCACCGCTGCTGCGAACAAGCCGCTGCCGGCCTTGGCAGGCATGCCGCTGTTGTAGACTTTGACCCGGTACAGGCCGGAACTTGGGGAGTTCTTTTTGAAGATGAATCCGCACAGGTCAGCGTTCTCCAGTTCCCTGACCTTGGCGGAACAATAGGCAAGCATCTGCCCGGTCAGGTCGATGCGGGTGTTACGGGTCATAAGTCGGGGATTTGCCGGCTCTCCCTCCAGCCGCATCGCTTCTCGTGGTACTGGCAGACCGCACCCCACCTCGGGGCAGACCGGCAGGAAGCGAAAGTATTGACCCAGGGTGTCGGTGATGTAGCAATCATGGGTATGTCCGCCATCATAGCGGACATGCTCCCCCAACAGGCAGGAACTGACTCCGATGATGATGGGAACTGTCATGGGGATACCTTTCGGGAAAATAGTTTATCAAGATTTTCTCCGCTGCGGATATGCCGCAACTGCAGCAGAAGGTAACCGGCCATGGCAATATTGCCCAGCGTCATGATCAGAATGAACCAAAGAATACTTTTTGCTGGAGAGCGTTCCCGCCAGGCAACCCAGAGCCAGAAGAAAATGAAGCCACAGTAGGCATCGGCCAGTGTGGCGCGAAACCAGGGATCGGGCCAGAGCTGACAGGTTGCGCTAATCAGATCCTGATGCAGCGAAGCGCTGATCGTCACATACAGCATGAGCGCCAGCACAGCAAAACAGATCGATGTCAGAATGATTTTCATGTCAGCGTCCTTTAAGCAGATCGCGCTTCAGCTTGTCATCAATGGAATCCCGTCCCAGCCAGATACCGAAATAAGCGAAGGCAAAATCAGCACCTTCGATGACTGTCAGCGGAGTACCATTCAGGGCCAGCTCGGTCTCCTGCCGGGCAGGTAGGTCAATGCATAGCGGTCGCCAGGCTTAACATCCCGATAGGTCGCATTGATCCGGTCAATTCGGCTGCGCAGTTTAGCCAGTTCGGCCGGGGTCAGGTTAAGTTCCAGCGTCGGTTCAGCCCCCTTACCGAAATCAGTCCCTTTGATTGGTACGAGATAGTGCAGCTCCAGGCGTTTCGGGACATCAGACAGAACCTGATCCGGCTTTACCCCTTCCGGCAGATAGAGTGCAGCCACGTAAGTCTTGATGAATTTCAGGTAGCGCAGCAGCGCTGCGTTATAAAGCGGGAGATTGGCCGGCCCGGCCTTTATGCTGTCGGCAAAAGTTACATTTTCGACGGTCAGGGCATGAGCACGGGGAGAAAGTATGCTTAGTACTGTTATGAGGGCGGTCACGAATGCGATGTGTCGTGGTTTAAGCGAGGTCATGGCTCCTCCTCTGTAGAAATTCATGACAAGATTATCAGACTGCGATATAAATTCAACTGTGGCTATACCTGTCTAAGACTGATTTTCGGAATTCGGGAAGGTAAAGATGCGAATTGTAACCAGAGGATTCATTGTTATGACTTTCGGCTTGCTTGGGGTAATGGGGTGTGCCGGCGAGCGGCCGAGCAACCTGGGGTCAAAGGGCGGACTGCTGGCTGCGTGCCCGTCTTCTCCCAACTGTGTTTCCAGCCAGGATGCTGGTGAAGGTCAACGGATTGCGCCGCTGGCTTTCAAAAGTGATCCTGATTCGGCCTTTACCCGATTCAAGCTTCTGCTTGGCCGGCGGAGCGATACAAAGATAACAGAGGAATTACCTGACTATCTGCGGGTTGAACTGCGTACGAACCTGTTTGTGGATGATGGCGAGTTTCTGTTGGACCGGACACGCGGTGTCATTCATGTCCGCTCCGCTTCACGGCTCGGCTATTCAGATCTCGGGAAGAACCGGAGCCGGTTGGAAGAGATCCGCAGGCAATTCAACACAGCGAAGGGTAAACCATGATGATAACTGGATAGGACGCTATTTCTTCACCGGCGGCATAATGCCTTCAGACCAGATGCTGTTCTACTTCAACGACCATCTCATAGTAGAGGATCACTGGCGGGTTAACGGCCGTCACTACCAGCGTACCAGCGAGGACTGGCTAAAACTTCAGGATGCGAGACAGGAGCAGATCATGCCAATACTTCTGGAAACTTATGGTGTCGATGGGAAGCTCTGGTTCCAGCGCTGGCGGGTCTTTTTCATGGCCTGCGCCGAACTGTTCGGCTATAATCACGGCAATGAGTGGTTCGTCGGGCACTATCTGCTCAGAAAGGTCTCTCGCTTGTAGTTTTATGCCATTCATGCTGAACATTCGTTGCATTCCTGGCTGTCAGTTATGTGCCAGCTTCTGCGCTTCCTTCGCATTCGCCTGGAACAGGTTCGCCACCTCGAAAACCAGATTCATCGTCCCCTGATAGCCGATCCACATCTTCTGATGGGCACCGAGCCGGTCAAACACCGGCAGGCCGGTGCGCAGATGGGCACCTATGTTCAGCAGACCGGCGGCATCGGCCAGCGAATCGCCGATATATATGGTAGCAACGCTCTGTCCGGCCTGTCTGATCCGCTCGACAGGTATCCCTCCGATTTAGAGCGCTGAGACGGTGTCATCGATGTGCCCGTCCAGGGCGCATGAGATATCAGGGATCATGATCGGCTCAAGTCCGAAAGCCTCGCAGGTCTCTTTCAGCTCCTCCACCTCTGCCGGAGTGAGATGGCAACCAGGCAGCAGATTTATCTGGTTTTTGATCCGCTTGCCCACTTCAGGAATTGCCGCGCAGATCGCTTTTACTGTCGCTGCATACCCCTCCTGCATTGAACCGCAGTAGTCAGGGGTGGATGCCCAGACAACAGGGATATGATCGTACTGGGGATTCTCCTGTCGAAAGTGGACAATGGCGCTCGGGACATCATCCCCCATGGTCTCGGTGAGGCCGGAGGTCATGACCCCGACGACACCGGGATGAAACTTCTCCATCACTCGTCCGAGCCCTTTTTTCAGGTTCTCCCAGCCGCCGAATATGGCTGTGTCCTCGCTCATGCTGGTCGAATTGAGGGCAATGGACTCCTTGAAATGCCGTGACAGCTGTAGCCGGATAAAAGTTGAGCACCCCTGTGCCCCGTGCAGCAGACCCAACATTTGATCAATCCCCAGATAGGCCAGGGTAGCGCCGAGCGCCGGAGAGTTCTTCTGCGGATTTACGGTAGCGCTTTTCACCGGCACCTTGACCCGTGACTCCTTCATCTCCTCTGCATCCAGACGTTCGGCATGGTGTAGGGGCAATTCTTTTCACTGGCAGACTTGCAGACCGCCTCGACATCGTCGCCGGTCATGGCAGTGACGCAGGTGGCATAGACAAAGATCGCCCTGGCCTCCGGATAGTGCCCGGCCAGCTCCTGAATTGCCTGGTAGAGTTTCTTCTCCCCGCCGAAGATGACATCGTTCTGCAACATTTCAGTTGTAAAACCGCGCCGGTAGAGCTGAGAGCCGCTTGACCGCGCCCCGCGATTGTCCCAGGAATTACCGGCACAGGCAATCGGCCCATGCACCAGATGGATGACATCGGTGATCGGCATGAGCACCACCCGCGCACCGTCATAGGCACACGAACGCTCAGTCCCCTCCCCCGGTTCCAACTTCTTGCAGAACTTGGGGGCACCTTTTGCCTGGTCAATATCGCACTCAGGTGCATCGTAATAATCGGGTCTGGCCATAAACTCCTCCTCTTAGCAGGCAACAACTATTGAGCAGCTGATTGCCGCACTTGCCAAGGCAGCAGTGAAAACTTCCAGCTGATATAACTACAGCATCTGTCGTGCCAATCCGGCATAAACCTTACAAGCGTCTGTTTTATTTGAATTTCTACGGGAAGAACAGTTCACAAGCATTACTCAATTGCCTTTCTTTTGAGCATTGGCCTGATCCTATCAAGCCAGCAGGCCAGGCCGCTGCCAGCGATTTATTGTATCAGCATAAAAAGTGTTGACACTTTTTATGCTTTGTCGTATTGATAATAAAAATCAACTTCAAGACATGTGGCGACTAATGGCTTTTGCAAACAAAGCAACCTCAATAACTAAACCATCCGCTCGGATATTTTCTGAACAAATCCTGAAGCGCTTCACCGAGCCACTGGACTGCCTGACCGCACACCTGATGCTGGAGTGTGCCGAAGTGCTTGCCGGCGTTAAACCGGCCAATCTGATTTCCATAAGCAATCGCAACCAAATCTGCGGTCGGAATCTCTATCAGCTCTGGCAAAGTCACCACGAGGAGCTTGCAACCCGTTTTGCCGATCTGACCATCATGGTGCTGCAGACCAAAGAGCGAGCACTGCTGCTGTTGTGCTACAACACCTACCACCTTGAGCGCCACCTGACCCATGCAGGCATCCGCATCTTGTTGCACAGGGTCGGCTACGAGGCTGATGTTTCAACCGAAGCACTGCTGAAGGAATTGTGCCGGCGCATCGAAAACAATGATTCCTTTCCCCATGAAATCGGCCTCTTTATCGGCTATCCGGCCAAGGATGTGGCAGCCTTCATGGGATTGGTCAAGCTGCCGTTTGCCTGTCAATGTCTCTGGAAGGTCTACGGCAACCCGGAGCAGAGCCTTGGCCTGGCTGAACAATTCCGCTGTAGCCGGCAAAGAATTGGCGCCATCCTGGCAACAGGCAGTCGCAGAGCACTCGACCTGACTATTTCAAAACATCCTTTTTTTTGCCTTCCACTTGAGAATGATTATCAACCTCACAGTTTGCCAACTCGCAAGCATCTTTCTACTTGATGCAAACAACAAACACGCCAAGCGTATCCCGCAGGCACAACCCGATAAAGGAGTTTTTTCATGAAAAAGGTACTGGCAGCATTGACCCTCACCGCATTGGCAGCAACCACGGCACAGGCAGACGAAATCACCTGGAGCGGCACCATCAAGGAGCTGTTTGAAAAGCAGTGTATCGCCTGTCACGGCAGTGACGCACCGGAATATGCAGCTTTCAAAAAGGACAAGGATGCCTGGCTCAAGAAGGGAATTGGCATGAGGATGGAAACCTACAGTCACCTGGCCTCATTTGTCGGTTGGCCAAACAGCGGGGCACTGATGCGAAGACTCGATGACGGCAAAGGCTCAAAGGAAGGGAAAGCGGGCAACATGTACCAGCA
>JANNRW010000342.1:0-5037 GCA_031401815.1 Geobacteraceae bacterium
GATGTTTTGATGCAATTATCCAGAAATGTTGTGGGGAAGAAGTTTCCTGCGAGGTAATCGTAATTGATAACGGTTCCAGCGACGGTTCCTGTGGCGTCGTTACTTCCTATCAGAGCAACCATTCCGACACCTTCCATCTTATCGCGCTCGATTCAAATCACGGAACAACCTACACCCGTAATCTCGGTTTAAAACAGGCCAGGGGGGAATATATCTGTGTGCTTGATTCGGACACGGAACTGGGAGGTGGCAGCCTGAACGATGTATTCCGCCGACTGGATTCGGATGATGGCATCGGCCTGGTTGTACCGCAATTGTTGTTGCCGGATGGCTCAATCCAGAATTCAGTTAAACGTTTTCCCACTATGCTCAACAAATTGATGAAGATCCCCAGGATTGTTTTTGGAATTAAAACAAAGAACAGCGACTTTTACGAAAACTTTCCTTTTGCTGAAGAGCAGATGGTAGACACGGCCATATCGGCCTGCTGGTTCTTTAAAAAAACACTCCTGCAGAAGACCGGCTATCTGGACGAGAAGATATTTTATGCTCCGGAGGATATTGATTTTTCATTGCGAGTGTGGCAATCCGGCTTACAGATTTTGTATTATCCGGCGTTTTCCGTTTTTCACCACACCCAGCAGATAACCCACAAGAAACCACTCTCTAAAACCTCAATCAGTCACTTCTTTGGATTGATGTATTATTACCGGAAACATGGCGGGTGGTTGGTTCGGCCACGGTTTGGAAGTCAGACTCTTGAAACCGCAGAAGGACGCAGATGAACACAGAATTGTAACCAAAATGATCTGGATGTTTTTGATTACCCCCAAGTTTAAAGAAGTTCGTTTTTCTCTGCGTGCATCCGCGTCCATCTGCGGTTAAAAAGAGAAGTTAAAGGATTTAACAGCTTATGTTCAGCAAGATAGGCGCAACATTACAGTGGCTTCCATATTACTTCGCCCGTGAAATGCGAAGAACTCTTTACGGTGAGCGGGTGCCACCCAAGCATATCTATCTGTGTGTCTGCGATCACTATGAGCCTTACTGGAACAAGGTTGACAAGACCACCGCCCGGCGGCGTATTCAGCGCTGGCTGGATGAATACCCCAAGATAGCCGACAAATATCGAGATTCAGATGGCAACGTTCTCAAGTGGTCTTTTTTCTATCCGGAAGAGGAGTACCAGAAGGACGATCTCGATGCCCTGGCAAGCCTGTGTCATGCCGGTTACGGCGAGGTGGAGATCCATCTGCACCATGACAACGATACGTCCGAAAACCTTCGCCGGACGCTGATTGACTTCAAGCATCGCCTGCATGAACAGCACGGGTTGTTGTCGGTGGATAAGGCAACCGGTGAGATTGTGTACGGATTTATCCATGGCAACTGGGCATTGTGTAATTCACGCAAGGATGGGCGCTGGTGCGGTGTAAATGACGAAATAAAGATTCTTCAGGAAACCGGCTGTTATGCCGATTTCACCATGCCATCGGCCCCCAGTGACACCCAGACGCGTAAAGTGAACAGTATCTATTACGCAGTTGATAAACCTGGTCAGCCTAAATCCCACGATTGGGGTGAGGATGCGGAGGTAGGCAAACGTGGAGAAGGTCTGTTGATGGTGCAGGGGCCGTTGGCGCTTGATTGGGGGCGGTGTAAGTTCGGGGTGGTTCCCAGGATTGAGCACAGCGGGTTGATGGGCAACTTCGGGCCTTCCGCAGAAAGAGTCAAATTATGGATTGACGCCGGGGTTTCGGTAAAGGTGGCACCGGAGCATGTGTTTGTGAAGTTGTACACCCATGGAACCCAGGAAGATGTGATGAAGATGTTGTTTGATGATGGTGGGATTGAAACTATGTTGTCGTCGCTGTTACAGAGCGGGATAAACGTTAGTTTTGTCAGTGCTCGGGAAATGGTGGAGCAGATTGCTGCGCTGGAAGTAATATCAGGAGGCCAATCTGAGTAACACTGCCCGCAACATTTCCTACAGTGCGCTCGGCAAAGTCGTTGCCTTCGGCTTCCAAGCGATAGCCAACGTTATTCTAAGCCGAGAGCTTGTAGCCAGCGACTATGGGATCGTGAATTTTGCCATGATTATGGTTAATCTGATGCGCCTGTTAAGCGATGTGGGAATAAATAATGCTGCCGTGCAGCGGAAAGAATTGAATGACGAAGCATTAAACACGGCTTTCACGCTAAAGCTTCTGATCGGGACAGTTATTTATTTGATCCTGTATGGACTTTCTGGATTTGCTATTCACTTTTTTGATGATCCGAATGTTGTCACTGTTATCAGGTTGCTTGCCCTAACAATCATTATCAACACCTTTGCATTCATACCATGTACCAGGCTGTCACGTGAATTGCGACTCAAAGAGATCGTGATCGCAGAAACAGCCAATACGCTGGCAAGTTCTCTTATAGCAGTAGCAATGGCTGTCAACGGGTTTAAATTCTGGAGTATTGTTGCCGGCTTTATAGTTTCAAATACAGTATTTGCGGTGATTGTTAATTGTTACTGCCCAGGTAGATTCGTTTTCGCCATGAATCGGGAAATCGCTAAAGATCTACTTAAATATGGTTCGAGCGTATTGCTTGCAGGTCTTGTTTCCTTTGCTGTGTACAATGTTGACAATCTGGTTGTTGGTTCGGTCGGTGGATCTTCGCAACTGGGGTATTACGGTTTGGCGTTCAACTGGGGGTCAATGGTTTGCGGCATCATGTCGGCAGTTGTTCTGTCGGTCCTGTTTCCTACATTTTCCCGCATGCAGGAAGATAAGGGTAAAATGAAGCAGGCCTATCTGGATGTGTTGCAGTATACTGCTATTTTTTCAGTTCTTTGGAATTTGACACTCTTTTGTGTGGCAGACAGGTTCCTGATACATGTGTTGGGTAAGGGTACGGATAAATGGCTACCTGCGTTGGATTCGTTGAGGATCTTTTGCATTTACGGTGTGGTACGTTCTTTAATTGAACCAACGAATACGCTGCTCATGGCCAGCGGCAATGCCCGTCTGGTTCTTAAATCCGGTGCATTGGTGGCCCTGATTGAACTGTTGTTTATCTATCCTGCAATCAGGTTCGGATCGATAACAGTCGTCAGTATAGTTGTGTTACTTGCCTTTGTTTCCCAGCTGTTTCTGTTACGAAAATACATTGTTCACTCATACGGCGTCACATTCAAAGACATTGCTAAAATCATGGTACCTGTAGTGGGAGTTGCAGTAGCCGTTGGGGGCTTATATTTCCTGGGAAACGGGGTCGTTGTTAACAGTCTCTCAGGCCTGCTAATTGTGGTGACAGCGGTTTGCAGCTTGTATTTGGTCGTATATGGATGGTTCACCCATTGGCAGCACTACTCACGAATTTTTAAATTGCTTCTCAGATAATGAACTTTGCACTTTTACTCATATACCTTTTTATTTACATCATCCGCCCATCGGAGTGGGTGCCCGGCATGGTTGGTGTTCCTCTGCTCATGTATGTTGGTGTACTTTCAGTCGTTGCAATTGTTCTGGGTGTTATATCTGGTAAAACTCCTAATGTTTTGTCGGGCGATGTTGAACGGATGATGCTCGGATTCATAGTTGCCATCTGTCTGTCACATCTTTCGCACGGTTATGTTGGCGGTGCCATAAACTCCATGGAGAAATTTCTGCCCAGTATGGTTGGTTTTTTTCTGGTCATAACATCAGTCAATGATCGGAAAAAATTTAATGTAATGATCCTAGTGTTAATCGCTTTGGTTTCATTTGTCGCTTACGAAGGAATTCAGCAGTACAAAACTGGATATGCTATTGGCGGTTTGGAATCAATTTTTGAAAATGCTACTTCAACTGATGGTGAAAGAATCAAGTTAGGGAGAATTCGTTGGTATGGTCTGTTTAATGACCCCAATGATTTAGGGCTGCTGTTAATCATCGTTATCCCTTTCCTTATCAATATATTGATGCAACGAAAATATGTTGTTCCGCTAATTTCGCTCTCTCTTGTAATTCCGGCGCTCTACCACACCAATTCCCGTGGAAGTATGCTCGCTGGAGCCATTTCTATTTGTTCATATTTTCTTATCCGGTACCGCAGTAAAAAAGGATTCATGCTTGGGCTGGTGCTGATTGTGCCGCTACTACTTCTAGGGCCAAGTCGAATGGGTGACATGTCTGGCAAAGAGGAATCTGCCTATGGCCGGATAGAATCCTGGCACCAAGGATACCAGATGTTTAAAAGTAACCCGATGTTTGGAGTGGGTATGGGAAGCTATACTGATTACCATGAATTAACGGCACACAATTCATTTGTATTGGTTATGGCAGAACTTGGTTTTGTGGGTTTGTTCTTTTTTACAGGTTTGTTTTATTTTCCTTTGTACTGGTTATTCACATATATAAACAGATTAAAGTATGAAAAAAGTGATAGCGTTGATAACGGTCTTATTTGTTCATCATATGCGAGCTTATTTGGTATTTTAACCGCAATGTTCTTTCTTAGTCGTTCATACATGCTTATACCATATTTGTTAATAGCTATTATTTTGTCAATAATTAGTATTTGTTTTAGTAAATTTGAAATTGATTCTACTAATATTATTATATTTAAGAGCCATTATAAAAATATTGCATTTTTATCAGTAGTCCAAATTATATGTATTAATTTATTTGTAAAAATAATTTTATAGCATGGTGACGTGGTGTATCAACAGTTTTATGAAAATTTATATTTTCCTTTTTTCGAATCATTAAAAAAGAGGAACACATATGCATTGTTCAAAGAGAGTTTGGTCTCTCAACGGCTGCCTTGTAACAGTATTACAAAAAAGCATGAACAGTCGCTCAGGCAATTGTTGAAGCATGCAGTTACCACATGCGACTATTATAAAAAATATGCCGACTTGTGCGATCTGGAAGGTAATATTGATATAACCCGTCTACCAATCCTAACGAAGGACGACATAAAGCAAAACTATACGTCGTTGATAGCTTCATCGTATCGCAATAGAATCTGGTCAAAAACGACAGGTGGTTCTACCGGTCAGCC
>JANNRW010000343.1:0-13023 GCA_031401815.1 Geobacteraceae bacterium
TTCTCCTTTTCTGTATTGGGTTTCTTGGTCGAAACACACAATGCCAGATTTGAAGACGGGATGCTCTATTTTCATTAACTGGGTGGCCGTTTAGGCCCCCATTTTCTGGAATCTACCCACAGATTCTGCGGATGAACCGCATTATCAAGCCAGCTTCTTGCTTCAGAGAGTGTAGCTACAATACTCATTTCTATTGATGAGCTGAAAGGGGCGAGTGAGTTCTGAATCAAGGCAACAACAGTGCTTGAGTTTTCCACCACCAGCAGTTTTATAAGATTTCCGGATGCCGGTTTGATTGACACTTTCAAGGGCTCTCTTCCCGACAGCTATATTGCACTGTCGACGCAGGTAATAGTCTGGTGTATAGTACCAGAATGCATAAGCATTATATTCAAGAAAAATGTTTCAAAGGAGTTTTTCATGCTTCATAGAATGTTTATCCTGATAACAGCTTTTTTCAGTTTATTGATGCCTGTTATGGCTCAGGCTTCAAACCGGACCGATATTACCTGGCTGGGCCAATCCGGATTCCGGGTGATAACTCCGACAGGCAGGGTTCTGTTTATCGACCCCTGGCTGCTTAATTCAGTCTATCCCAAGGGGAGAGAAGTCATGGAATCCGTAAACCGTGCTGATCTGATCCTTGTTACTCACGGGCATGGCGACCATGTTGGCAACGCTACTGCAATTGCAAGAAAGACCGGTGCCAAACTGGTTGCAACCCAGGAACTAGGGAGGGCTATGATCAGTCATGCCGGTTTTCCGGAAAAACAGTTTTCACTGGAAACCTCCGGCAATATAGGGGGCGAGATTACGCTCCTTGATGGAGAAGTTAAGATTGCTTTTGTTCCAGCTTTTCACAGCTCCAGCATTGAACCTGTTGACGGCATGCCAGGGAGCGGGCAATTGGTCTATGCCGGCACTCCGTCAGGTTTTGTAATCAATATCAGGAATGGGCCTATTATATATCATACAGGAGACACGGATCTCTTCGGAGATATGGAGCTGGTTCGTGATTTTGGGCAGATAGACATCATGATGCTCTGCATAGGTGACAAATTCACCATGGGGCCACGCCGCGCAGCAAAGGCGGTGAGGCTTGTCGAGCCTGCCATGGCGATTCCGATGCATTATTCACCGGTTCCGGCCTGGACAGCTGCTTCTGAAGCATTCCGGCAGGAGGTAAAAAAGGCATCCGGAAAAAGCCAGGTTAATGTAATGCAGCCGGGCGACACCCTGAACTGGGAGCGAAAACCTTCCAGCAGGAAAAGATAGACCGCCATGACTCTCAAACAGCATCTTCTGGCGACCGGAGCTGTTGTCGCCGTAATGTCCCCTTTTGCAGCTTTTGCAGAACTGTCCAGCTTCACTGCGGGCAGTATCCTGATAGATGTTGATCACTATCTCTTCTATATTCTGAGATCAGGTCGATATGATGTTGCGGGGATGTTTCGCTACTTCAGGGGGGTTGACAGTAACCTTGCAAATATCCCTTATCTTGGCGTTTGTATCTTTCACACAGTTGAGTTTTTTCTTCTGGTTGCAGTGGCAGGTTTTTTCTTCCCCCTGTTCAAGCCCCTGCTTTATGGGCTGTTATTCCATATGCTGCTCGATATTGCAGACCTTGTCCGGCTCAAATGTCCTTTCATCAGGGCATATTCACTGGTAGAACATCTGATCAGAAGAAAAGCTGGCGGCTATCCGTTTTTTTAAGAGCAAGCTCTAAGTTTTTCTCCCGGTCATTATCCCCGCGCCATTCGGAAGCTGTATTGCCAGCTGTTTTACCTCAGATAGTCCGGCAGTCGTCATCATCTCTTTTAGCTCGGAGCAGGAGTATGATTGTCCTGATTCGGTTGCGAGCAGCATATTAAGCGAGAAGAGCGCCGGAAACAGCGGCCCGGCTCTGTCATCATCAAGAATAAACTCCTGAATCATAAGAAGGCCACCATCCTCAAGAGCTGAAACCGCCTTTGCCAGCAGTGCCGCAGATGCACACGGATTTTCCGCATGAAGAATGTGCGATATCCAGATGACGTCATATCCTGTCGGCAGTGGCTCAACATCAAAATCACCAGCAGAGAAAGAGATCCGGCTCTGGAGTTCAAAACGGGCGATTGTGGCTTCAGCAAATCTCCTGGTTGTCGGAAGGTCAAGGACAACAGCTGAGAGTTCAGGATTGGCAAGGCAGAAGTGAATTGCATAAGTGCCTGGCCCCCCTCCCAGATCAAGAAGTCGGCGACTGGCA
Source organism: Geobacteraceae bacterium (assembly GCA_031401815.1). Classification (GTDB taxonomy): domain Bacteria; phylum Desulfobacterota; class Desulfuromonadia; order Geobacterales; family DSM-12255; genus JANNRW01. The sequence goes on from JANNRW010000343.1 coordinate 2,246, forward strand.
GTCAGGTCAATGGTTTGAGCAATCCGGGGTGCCTGCAGATTTGCCAGATTGAACATACCCATCAGAAAACTCTCTCTGACGGTTTCGCTGTCGTCTGTAGAAGCGTTAGCTCTCATTGGGGTGCCGCTCAGCACTGCTTCGCCCAGTTTTGACCATCCGGCCATGAGGTGATGGTGATGCATTATAATATGACCGGCATAGTTGTCCGAGGAACGGGAGAGAGCATTTGCGGCAAAAGCTGTCGCGCTGTAGAGCCCGCCTTGTTTTGTCAGAAGGCCGAGCGCGGCAAGCGAATCAAGCAGCATGCTCATTCCGCGCAAGTCAGCCTTGCAGTTGTGCGCCACCTGGCGAGCTGCTAGGGGGGTGGTGGACAGCTGAGTAAAGAGATCGAGTTTTACCCCTGCGTGAAGTGCGCAAGCGCTCCAGTAGCCACCTGAGAGCTGTAGAAGATCAGGAATTGTCCATTCAGTCTCTGCCATTTATGCCTCCTTTTTGTAGAACCGAATTAATTTTACACACCATTCTGATTACAGCCACTTCTTTTTTCTGAAAAAAATCAGCATGCCGACAGTTACCAGAGCCATCAAGAAAAGTACCGCCGGATAGCCCAGGTGCCACTCCAGTTCGGGCATGTATCTGAAGTTCATGCCGTAAAGCCCTGCAATAAAGGTAAGCGGCATGAAGATTGTGGCAATGATGGTCAGGACTTTCATGATTGCATTCATCCGGTTGCTGGCGCTCGACAGGTAGATGTCGAGCATCCCTGAAAGCATGTCGCGCAGCGTCTCAACGGTCTCAATAACCTGAATCGTGTGATCGTATAAGTCACGCAGGTAGATTCCGGTTGATTTCTGAATCAGGGGGGACTCATGACGGATCAGACTGTTTATCACTTCTCGAAGTGGCCAGATTGATTTATGGAAGAGCAGCAGTTCGCGCTTTAAATGGTAAATATCAGCCAGAGTCTCCGGGGTCGGGGAGCTCATCAGTATATCTTCAAGAGACTCAATTTTTTCTGCCAGATCCTCAAGAACCAGAAAATAGTTATCAATAACCAGATCGAGCAGGGCATAGGCAAGATAATCAGCCCCCATGCTGCGTAATCTGCCCTGTTCATTATTCAGTCGCTCCCGCACAGGTTTGAACTGATCGTCCGCCAACCCCTCCTGAAAGGTCAGAACCCACCCTTCTCCCAACAGAAGGCTTAGCTGTTCGCTGACAATTCCGGCTGGAGCGGGGGTCAGGATTTTCAGCACTACAAAGAGAAATGTTTCGTACTCTTCGGCTTTCGGACGCTGTTCGGAGTTGACAATATCTTCCAGTACCAGCGGATGAATATCGAAGCAGTCGCCGATTTTCTGCATCAGTGACAGCTGGCTTACCCCTTCAATGTTAACCCAGGTTACGGCAGGCGGGGGTGCGGGTGTTATGCACGCTTTTTCCGGAAGAGTACGGGAAGTTTCCAGATGCTGCCGGTCATATACAGTAATTTCAATATGCGAAGCAGGGTGATGCACCTCGCCTATATGCACCAGACTCCCTGGCGACAGGCCGCTTTTACCCGAACGTTTCTTTAACAGTTTTTTCATGGATGCTCCTTAGTGCTTGGAAATAACAATAAAACAGTTATTTCCAAGTCACTTAAACTGCTTCAAGTGTCTTCTTTTTCCGCCCGGCTTGCACATATCCCGTTGATGGGGCAGGCACGGCATCTCGCGGTCATACTGCCGTTGCACCCTTCAGAAATCCCCAGGTGGCATATCGAAAAGTCATATTTGACCGGATCAAGCGGATCAAGTATGCGAAGGGCTGCCGTGATTTCCTGTGCCATTTTCCAGTCGGCCTGTTTTCTTGAGGTAAAGCCTATGAGGCTACAGATTCTTTGAATATGGGCATCTACAGGGATGATCAGTTTTGCCGGAGGGATGGAGGGCCAGATCCCCAGATCAATGCCGTCATCTGGACGGATCATCCAGCGCAGGTACATGCAGAGCCGTTTGCAGGCGCTTCCTGAAGAGGGGGAGGGGAAGAGAAAAGGGAAATATGAATCAGAAGGGGGTGAACTGACACCAAAAACAGGTGAATAGTCAAAGCTGAGAACATTTGCTGAGAAGACCGCAAGAGCCCTCGTAATATCCGGATCTTCAGGCTTGCCCCCTGCAAGAAAGAACTCTTCAATGCTGTCAGCTTCATCAAGAATGGTCTGGATTGCCAGAAAGAGTGCGCAGAGATCACGGCTGTCATTGAAGCGGTGTTTGAACCCTGTAAAGAGACGTAAACCTTCTGTCGGGTCAAAGCCTTCCACAAATTTACGAGGTGAAGGGCCGATTACTGCAAAGATCTGTTCCAGATTCCTGAGGATTATTTTCACATTGCCATAGGCAAAGGAAGAGGCGATCAGTCCAGCTATCTCCTGGTCGTACGGCTCCCTGAAACGGCGACAGAAAGAGAGTGGGTCGTTGGCAAGATGCTGTAGCGAGCGGTCTTCGTAAAGTCGGTCAAGAATTATTTTAAGGGTTTCCCTGTCTCCAGATCCCTGTTCACAATTCACGATTTTTGCCTTTCGGGCTCTCCAGAATAAAAGTTACTGGCCCGTCATTCACCAGAGAGACCTTCATGTCTGCCTGAAAGATCCCGGTTGCGACCGGCACACCGGTCTCTGCCGTTTTTTTTACGAAATATTCGTACAGACGTTTCCCCTCTTCCGGGGGTGCGGCAGCGATGAAGGAGGGGCGACGCCCCTTGTCGCAGCTCCCGGCAAGGGTGAACTGGGAGATGGCGAGGATGCTTCCACCGGCATCCTGCACCGAGAGATTCATCTTTCCGTCGCTATCGCCGAATATTCTAAGCTCGACGATCTTTTTTGCCAGCCAGTCGGCATCTTTTTCGCTGTCGTTGCTTTCGACGGCAAGCAGCAGTACGATGCCGATGCCGATTTCTCCGACCCGTTTACTCTCCACAACCACGAAGGCTTCACTTACCCGCTGGATGACTGCTTTCATTTAGTCCCTTTAAGCACACCAAGTCGCTCTGCGGCTTTATTGGCATTCGGGGAGCCAGGGTATTTGGTGACAATTTCCTCGTAAAGTTTGATGGCATGTTCCCTGTTGTTCTGCTTCTCTTCAAACTGGGCTGTCTCCATCTGCTGAGCCCCTTTTTCACCGGAACAACCTGATAGAGCCATGATAGAGATTGCCAGAATTACCAGTAATGAATTTTTCACATCTTCCTCCCTGTATTTGAAATGACAAGATTGCGCAGAAGTTCTAGGTTCACCGCATCCATATCATCGTTCTCCCCTTTTGGAGTCTCAAGGATTTTTGGAATCCCGGCAAAGCGGGTATCGTTCAGTAGCATCCTGAACGGCTCAAGTCCAAGAGCCCCCTGGCCGATATGCTCGTGGCGGTCTACATGGGAGCCGAGCCCTTTTTTCGAGTCGTTGATATGAAAGCATGCAAGTCTTTTAAGTCCTATCAGCCTGTCGAACTCCTCGAAGGTGGCATCATACCCTTCCCTGGTAAGAAGGTCGTAGCCCGCTGCCACTGAGTGACAGGTGTCTAGGCAGACGGCAAAGCGATCAGGAAAGCTGCTGCTGTTGATAATCTTCTGCAGGTGGGGAAAACAAAAGCCGAGATTGGTCCCCTGTCCGGCAGTGTTTTCCAGGAGGATCTTCCCCTTGAATTCCGGGGTCAGCTCGAAAAGAGTGTCAAAAGCCTCTATGATCCGTTGCAGACCGGTCTCTTCTCCTGCTCCAAGATGAGAGCCAGGGTGCATGACGATCTTGTCTATGCCCAGACGCGAGCAGCGCTCCATCTCTTCCCTGAAGGCGATCATGCTTTTCTCCCTGGTTTCACCAGGTGCTGAAGCAAGATTGATCAGATAAATATCGTGCGAAATGATATCCAGCAGTCCGGACTCTTCTCTTTTTCCCCTGAATAGAGCAACATCCGAGTCACTCGGGATCTTGCCCCGCCACTGATTGGAGTTCTGGGTAAAGAGCTGGATGACAGAGCAGCCTGCATCTTTCCCGCGACCAGGGGCAAGGTGAATGCCTCCGCTGATCGACATATGAGCACCGAGAAGGTCTTTCATGTAATCTCCAGCTCTCTTTGAATCAATGATATCCGCTCGGCATAGCCTTCAGGTGACAGCTCCAGAGGCTCATGTTGTTCGCTCCAGATCGGGCGGGGCCAGAGGGGGTCTGTGACGAAGCGGGGTATAATGTGCCAGTGCATGTGTGGCACCATGTTGCCCAGAAGCTCGTAGTTGATCTTTGCCGGCTTGAAGAGAGAGGAAAGCGCGGCTGCAACGGCATTAACCTCTTCGATGATTTCACTTCGCACGTTCTGTTCAAGATGAAACAGCTCAGTGACATGTTCTCTGGTGAAGACAAAAGAGTATCCAGGGAAGAACTGGTCGCTGTTAAGTGTTACATGACAGTGCTTGAATCCGGCAATACGAAGATGCGAATCGTCTTCCCATTTGGTGCAGATAGGGCAGTTATTCATTGATTTTCCTGTCATAAGCTTATTTCACCCAGCGTTGTCCGGTTAGGTCTTTGCAGTTAACCTCCCCTCCCTTGACGGGAGGGGGAACTTTTAAGGCAACTGCATAAACCAGACCGGACACTACTGGATTTCACCGGAAAAGACCTCAACAGCCGGGCCGGTCATGTAGAGGTTGCCATCATCAGCCCATTCAAGCTCAAGATCACCGCCAGAGAGGTGATTCAGAATTCTTTTTTCAGTGAGGCCATTCAGAACCCCTGCCACGCAGACCGCGCTTGCGCCTGTACCGCAGGCCAGTGTTTCGCCGGCACCACGTTCCCAGGTGCGCTGTCTTACTTCACTTCTTGAGAGAATCTGCACAAATTCAACATTGGTACGGCGCGGGAAAATATCGTGATTTTCAATCAGGGAGCCGTACTTCTCCACCTGAAAGTTCTCCACGTCGTCAAGAAAAATGACACAGTGAGGGTTGCCCATGGAGACTGTGGTGATGTTAAAGACAGTATGAAGAATGTTCAATGGCTGATTGATTGTCCGGGCTTCAGCCGGTTCGCCAAGCATGGGAATTTCGGTTTTCGTGAGCCGGGGTTTCCCCATGTTGACCCGGACGCGGTCAACCTTGCTGTCGCTCCCGGTAAAGAGCTGAAGAGTCAGGATTCCAGCACCTGTTTCAGCTGATATCTCTTTTTTTGCTACTATGCCATGGTCAAAAGCGTATTTTGCAACACAACGAATTCCATTGCCGCACATCTCGGATTCCGAGCCGTCCGAGTTGAACATACGCATACGGACGTCGGCCTTGTCAGAGGGGAGAATAAGTATCAGCCCGTCCGATCCTATTCCGAAGTTGCGATTGGAAATCTTGATGGCGATCTCGGCTGGATTGTCAATCTTCTCACTGAAGCAGTTAACATAAACATAGTCATTGCCTGCGCCGTGCATTTTTGTAAATTTCATGGTCTGTCCCTTTTTATGGATATGAATAGTGCTTCGTTAATAGCAAAATTGACCAATTGCAACAAGTAAAAACAGGTCTCACGAGAGTATGTTACCGGACAGCCTGAGAAATTCGCAGAGCAGGATCAGCAAAAAATTCAGAGATATGCTGTTCAACCGGCATATTTTCATGTAAAAGGGATAAACTGCAACTAGTCAGGAGGGAGGATTCTATGGAAAAAGGCGAACGCCCCTGGGGCACTTACACAGTTCTGGATGAGAACAACAGCTACAAGATCAAGCGGATTGAAGTCAACCCCGGAGAGCGTCTCTCACTGCAAAAACATCATCATCGGAGCGAACACTGGATAGTTGTCTCAGGGACAGCCAGAGTCACCTGTGGTGATGATGTATATATTGTCAATATAAACGAGTCTACCTTTATCCCTATTGGCAGGAATCATCGCCTTGAGAACCCGGGGGTAATTCCGCTGGTAATTATTGAAGTCCAGAGCGGCGAGTATCTTGGGGAGGATGATATTGTCCGGTTTCAGGATGATTATAACCGTTGCCCGGAGAAAGGGACAAAACCGGAAGAGTTCATTACCGAGTAGTTATTATGATTATGCGCAATATCAGACAATTATTGGCTCTATCCTTTTTTCTTCTGGTCGCCTTTGCCCCCTTTCATGCTACTGCTGCGCAAGTCAGACCCCTGGAGGTTGTTACCGGGAGGCTCATGATCCTTGAAGTCGAGCGGCTGGCAAATGAGCATATGATCTCTGCCGCACTTGTCAGAAGGGCTCTGGACAGGCTTAACAAGGGGATGAACATAATGTCGCAGGAGAGGGCGGAGGCGTCGCTCAAGCTTCTGGCAGATGTGCGCGACTCTGTTAATGTTGCACAGAGATCAGCCGATGCTCTCGGTATGTACATTAATTCGAACCGGATTTTGCTGAAAAAGGAGGGGCATGAACGCTATCTTCCTCTGACAGGGTTGCACCGGCAGGTTGAGAAGCCGTTCCATGACTCCCTGGACCGGTTTCTTGCAACAGCCGCTGATTTTGTCCAGTACTGCAGTGAAAACCATGACGGGATCAGTACAGGGCAAGAGGTTGAGAATAAACGTTATGACGCACTCTATGCTGCATATCTGCGTGATATGGAGAATTTCAACTCCCAGAGCATGACCCGAAGCCAGCTTCTTGCAGAGTGGGCTTCCGAGTACCCTTCAATAATGGAACTCCTGCCCAGATAACCCTTTTCTGTTGAGCGTCATACCTCTTTGTGATACCTTTACTTTTTTTACAGTGGTCAACTTTTCAGGAGATTAACAAACTATGTTCGGTTCCTTCTTCAAAAAAATCATCGGCAGCAAGAACGAGCGCGAACTGAAGCGTCTCTGGCCGGTAGTAGACAGAATTAACGCCATGGAGGCGGAAGTTGCATCGCTTTCGGATGATGAGCTTCGCTCGCGAACCGATGATTTCAGGAAAAGATACTCTGGCGGCGAGACTCTTGAATCACTTATTCCGGAAGCATTTGCAGTATGCAGGGAAGCTGGCAAGCGAGCCCTGGGGATGCGCCACTTTGATGTCCAGCTCATCGGAGGGATGGTTCTCAATTCAGGAAAGATAGCGGAGATGAAAACCGGTGAGGGTAAAACCCTGGTTGCTACTCTTGCCGCCTATCTGAACGGGCTTACCGGAAAAGGGGTGCATGTTGTTACGGTAAACGACTATCTGGCAAAGCGTGACTCTGAATGGATGGGGCGACTTTACAAGTTTCTTGGCCTATCCGTCGGAGTGATTGTCCATGGCCTTGACGATGACGAGCGTCGCGAGGCGTATGCTGCTGACATTACCTACGGCACCAATAACGAGTTCGGGTTTGACTATCTGCGCGACAATATGAAGTTTGCCCTTGAGTCCTATGTGCAGAGGCCGTTTCATTTTGCGATTGTAGACGAGGTTGACTCCATACTTATTGATGAGGCTCGGACGCCGCTGATCATCTCCGGCCCTACAGAGGAGTCTACAGACAAGTATTACATAATTGACCGGATTATTCCGCTGCTCGTAAAGGGTGAAGTGATAGATGTCGAAGCCAATACGATTTCAGGGAAGCGGAAGAAGTATACCGGTGACTACACGATAGATGAAAAAGCGAAATCCGCAACACTCACCGAAGAGGGTGTCTCAAGGGTTGAGAAGCTTCTGAAAGTGGATAATCTCTACGACCCCCGGCAGATTGTCATACTTCATCATGTAAACCAGGCTCTGCGAGCGCATGCAATGTACAAGCGGGATGTGGATTATGTTGTAAAGGATGGCGAGGTGATGATTGTCGACGAATTCACCGGTCGTCTGATGCCGGGGCGGCGCTGGTCTGACGGACTTCATCAGGCGATTGAGGCGAAAGAGGGGGTGGTGATCGAAAACGAGAACCAGACCCTTGCAACCATCACCTTCCAGAACTACTTCCGGATGTATGCCAAACTCTCCGGCATGACCGGCACGGCAGATACGGAAGCCGAGGAGTTTCACAAGATCTACAATCTTGAAGTCATGGTTATTCCGCCGAACAGACGTCTGCTTCGGCCTGACTTTCCGGATGAAGTATACAAGACCGAGCGGGAAAAATTTGCTGCAGTTATTAATGAAATAAAGGAACTCCATGAAAAGGGGCAGCCGGTTCTTGTCGGCACCATCTCGATAGAGAAGTCCGAAGTGCTCTCTGAACTGCTTAAAAAGCAGGGGGTTCCTCATAATGTCCTGAACGCCAAGCAGCATGAGAAAGAGGCCGAGATTGTCGCCCAGGCTGGCCGCAAGGGGATGGTTACCATAGCGACAAATATGGCAGGTCGCGGGACTGACATCCTTTTGGGCGGTAATCCTGATGCTATGGCCAGACAGTGGGCCAGGGATAACCCCGATGCCTCTGAAAGGGAGTTATCCGCTGCCCTTGAGAAGTTCCGTGCTCTCTGCCAGGCAGAGCATGATGAGGTGATTTCACTTGGAGGGTTACATATTCTGGGGACTGAGCGGCACGAGTCAAGGCGGATAGATAATCAGCTCAGGGGTCGTTCAGGACGTCAGGGTGACCCTGGCTCATCAAAATTCTATCTCTCTCTGGAAGATGATCTCCTCCGGATTTTCGGTTCCGAGCGGGTCGCCAAAATCATGGATCTGCTGAAGATTGACGAAGGGGAGGCGATTACTCATGTAATGATTTCAAGGGCGATAGAGAATGCCCAGAAAAAGGTTGAAGCGCACAACTTCGATATACGCAAGCATCTGATAGATTACGATGATGTCATGAACAAGCAGCGGGAGGTTATCTACACACAGCGCAAGGAGATTCTCGGCGGTCTTGAGATCAGGAACAGTTTCCTTGAGATGCTTGATGAAACAGTTGGCGATATTGTCAGCGGTTACGCAATCGAGAGGGTGCCGGGTCATCAATGGGACTGGGAAGGGATTACTGAAACTCTACACAAGACATTTGCAATCGAGATGGATCTGCCGGAACAGACAATAGCAAGGCTTACACCGGACAACTTCAAAAAACTTCTGAAAGAGCAGGTGATGACGCTCTTCAATGAAAAACTTGATCATTTCGGTGAAGAGATCATGGATCATCTGATCAAGGTGATCATGCTCCAGACCATTGACCAGCAGTGGAAAGATCATCTGCTCTCCATAGATCACCTGAAAGAGGGGATAGGGCTCAGGGGGTATGGTCAGAAAGATCCGAAGCAGGAGTACAAGAAAGAGGCGTTCAATCTTTTCATGGCTCTGATTCTCAGAATCAGGGCTGAAGTTGTCGAGAAGATATTCTGGGTGCAGCTTTCAAGGGAAGCGGATATTGAAGCCGAAGTGGAACGGCTGGAAGAGGAACAGCAGAAGCAGAAGCAGAAGCTCTCGTTCAATCTGGCGAGTGATGAAGCTGCGAAACCTCTGAAAAGCGCGAAAGTGGCTGGCAGAAACGACCCCTGCCCCTGTGGCAGCGGCAAGAAATACAAGAAGTGCTGCGGGAAGTAAAGCTGGAAGACTGGAAGGTCGGAGGGTTGGAAGGCTGGAGGGCTGCAAGGTCGGAAGACTGGAAGGTCGGAAGACTGGAGGGCCGACCGACCCTCTGACCTTCCGACCCTCTAATCCTGTATATTGAACCTCTCAAGAGAGCTGGCTATGCTCTTTCTGCTTGCATTTAGCCTCTCTATCAACCCTTTCCCGGTGATTTCATCAATTTTCCCGATTCTGATCTGCATCTCGATTTCGTCAATGTCTTGAGACAGGCTCTCGTAATTGTTTCTGAGGTCAGTTAAAAAACATTTCAGTTCATCAGAGAGAAGGTTGACGCAGTCAGCCAGCTCCTGAAAGTCGTCCCCTTTTCGAAGCGTGACTCTTGAATCGAGCCGCCATGCGGTCATCTGCTGAAGCTTCATCTTGAGCCGGTAGACAGGCCCGGCGATCTTGTGGGTAAGGAAGATGCTGAAAAAGCCGAAAAGCGGAATGACGATAAAGACGGCAGGCCAGACATGCTTGTGGTACAGAAGCAGTATTTCGGCAGCCTTGACCTTTTCATCAAGCGGAGAGTTGAAGATAAGGGGGAGCAGTTGCGGTATGAAGAGGATGCCGACAAAGACAATCGTATAAAGCAGCAGCATGAAGATGACGAGGAGGATGTATTTGAGCTGGAACTGCCTGTCGATGAAAAAATTTCGTCTTTTGTGATTTCTCATGATCATTGCCCTTGAGCAATCACCTGTCCGGGTGTCAGGACAAGGAGTGTGTGATTTGGATCAATAGCTTTGGCGCTTAAGGTATAGCTTGTCGGAGTGACTACATAACTTTCAAATGAAAAGAAGCTTGTTCTGAATTCGGCCAGCCGCAAAGGGGTAAGCACGACTCTCCCCTGCCCGTCTTCACCTGTTGCAATATCAATGGCTGGGGGATAGTTCCCGAAGTTGATGTGGTAATCCTCCAGGTCTTTTCTGATTGTCTCCATGGCGCTTATGGAGACGGTCATCTTGGCTCTGTTGATATAATTGTTATAAACAGGGAGAGCTATGGCGCAAAGGATTCCGACGATTGCTACTGCAACCAGGATTTCGATCAGGGTAAAGCCTGAGGTTCTCCGGGGCAGGGGCGGGGTTGCAGATGATATTTCGGTAGCAGATTTTGCCATGCCTGACAATCCTTTTAACTGTCAATATGAGGTGGCCGGGCTTAGTGAGACAGCCTGAAGGGTGAAATAAGCAATGCCCCTTGGTTGTTGTGGTTTTCTGGTTTCAGGCTACCAGTTTCAGTTTTTCAAGTCCTTGGAAATAAG
>JANNRW010000344.1:0-6987 GCA_031401815.1 Geobacteraceae bacterium
AGGTCTAAACAACAAAGCAAAAGTCACCACTAAAAAAGCTTACGGTTTTAAGAGCTATGAAGTCATAAAACTAGCGCTATATCACACGCTTGGGAAACTGCCTGAGCCTGATGTCACCCACAGATTCTGCGGATGAACCGAAGAAGCATTGTCTTATATGCAAAAAATCAGCAATATGGGGAATTCATTTCTACCAATAAGATTTTTATTTGTTGATAAGCGTCCCGGTTATTTTTTTGATGTATTGCAAATTGCTGATTATTGCGCAACACATATTTCACCCTTATTAAAAGACAAAGTGCCGGTCACATTTCCTTTTTTTCGCTTATTTTGTATAGGAGATTTGCATATTGATGTTGGTAGAATAAAATTCGCTAGTGATTTAGCTTTGGAATTTGATAAATTACCCAAAAAGTCTTTACCAAATATAGTTGCATTCCTCGGTGATATTTTTCATAAGGGTGGTCTCGAGGAAAAAAAGTGGTTGCCGAGGTAGAAAATCTTTTCGATACCATAGGTAAAAAGATTAATAAGAAAAATGGGTGTGCTCCGGTAGTTTGTGTATTTGGCGACCACGATATGGAAACTAATGAAAAAGATATTGAAGAGAATAGAAGAAAGAATAGTAAAAAAAGAAGTTTCAAAGAAATACCATACCAGATCAATACAGGCAATCTATCAAAAATATTAAAAAAATTCTCGGGCAAGGTCTGGTCTGGATATACAACTGATGACATAGTGAAAATAAAACAAGTACGGATGCCCAAAGGCTTGGCTGCTACAACTGATGATGAAAAGAAATCCACCCGCCGCAAGAAGAAAGCAACCGAAATTGATTCCAGAGGAGGCTTGGCTGCGGCTACAACTCTTTGGGATTCCTCACCCACAAAACATATTGGGATCGCTCTCTCAGATTCTGTCATACCATATGAAGTAGATGGAAAGCATAGAATCCGATCCGGAGATATGAATAAAGATGTAGCCCAAGAACTGTCTTCGTTAATTGTAAAAGCATTTGAGGAATTAACGACTATTAAAGATTCTGAGCTTTCATTTATGATTACATTTCAACACCACCCTTTTACAATCAATTCAAAGATTAGTAGTATGTTTGGGCCAAGAGTTGATTATGATTTTGGTAAAGGAGCTGATCCATACAACAGAGATTTGGTTTCAGATGATGAGATAGATACATTAAATCCTGGACAGAATATTATGATACATGGCCATGTTCATTATTCTCACGTAACTCCTGATCTAAAAGCAAATCGTATTAATATAGGGGTGCCCCCTTTGGGGGATAAAGCATATGATGATGATCATTATGGTTTCTTGAACTTGCAATTTGTACATCTCAATGAGAATAAGTATATGCTATTTATAAGTAAGTATAATTATGATGGCCGTAAAAATCTATTAGAAAGAATGCTAGCACCTTCAAGAGTATTAATTATGACTTTCAAGACAGAAAATAATGGGCAAATATCAAAGATTGATAAAGATATATTGTCTTTGAAGACAAGAAAAACTAAAAAAAGACATCTTGACCCTGATGTTTATTTTGTAAACAGTGTCGATAGATATGATTGCATGGAAGGTGAAAATATTTTTTATTGTTAAACCAGATTATCTGTTATCGCAGAAGCATTAATTTTTCAAAATTCAAATAAACACTTTTGAAAGGACATTTATGAAAACAATACTCTTCTGGCTTTGTGTCATATGTACACTTTTTGCGGTCATATCCTGCACTAACAAAGGCAACTCTAATGGTAAAACCACAATCGGCATAATTTCTATCGTCGAACATCCCTTTTTGGAACAAGCGAGAGAAGGATTTCAAAATACATTCAAGGAAAAAGGTTATATCGAAGGAAAGACAGTTGAATATGATTACCGCAATGCCTATGGCAAAATGGAAAATGCCAGCACGATTGCATCGGCTTTTGTCGGGAAGAAAGTTGATCTGATCTACGGCATCGCCACCCCTACCACGCAGGCAGTGAAAGAAAAGACCACGACCATACCGATAGTCTTTGCTGCTGTCACCGATCCAGTCGGCGCAAAATTGGTTCAATCTCTGGAAAAACCGGGCGGGAATGTCACCGGAGTTTCGGATATGATCCCGGTCCGCTACCAGCTTGAAGTAATCAAAAAACTTCTTCCGAATCTGAAGAAACTCGGGGTTCCTTACAATGCCGGAGAGTCCAATTCCGTAAGCCTTATAACCGAGATGCGGAAGCAGGCGCCCGGCTTGGGAATCGAACTTGTGGAGGCGACGGCTTCATCCTCGGCAGATGTGAGCCAGGCCGTCACTTCTCTGGCGCAGAAGGCTGACGCGATCTATATGCCGACCGACAATACCATGGGCGCCGCTGTTACCGTAATATCGGACATTTGCATGAAGTTCAAAAAACCGTTCTTCTCAAGCGAGAACGACACCATAAAGAAAGACGGGGCGCTAGCTGCGCTTTCGGTCGACCATTACAAACTGGGCCAGAAAGCTGCTTTAATGGCCATCCGCATTTTAAAGGACAAGGCAAAAGCAGCGGATATGCCTGTTGAACGGTTAGGCGAATATGACCTGGAAGTCAATATGCGCGTAGCCAAGAAACTGGGGTTGAATATACCGGAAAAAGCCTTGACCGGAGCTAAACTGATCCAGTGAGTTATTACTCCCTATTCAATACCATCAGCATTGGCGGGATATTCAGCCTTCTGGCTTTGGGCCTTTATATCTCCTTTCGGGTTGTCCGGTTCCCCGATCTGACCTGTGACGGGTCGTATGCCCTTGGTGCATGCACGACTGCCGCCCTTCTGCATTGTGGCTTGCCTGCCTTCTGGTCCGTGGTTATGGGGATGACGGCAGGATTTGTCGCGGGATTCCTTACCGGGACCATGTACTCGAAATTGAGATTCCCCCATGTAGTCTCCGGTATTATTGTCATGACGGCGGCATATTCAATCAACCTGATCACCATGGGGGTGCCGAACCTGTCGATTAAGGTGGAGATGTCCTTATTTTCCCCTCTTGAGGCTTGGCTGCGCCGATCTCAAGACGCAGACTCATTACTCCCTTCCCTGACCTACGCATCCCTTATCCTGTTTTTTGGGGCAATAGCATACCTTATCATCTGGCGATTTCTGATCTGCGAGTATGGACTGCGTTTGCGTTGTGTCGGCATCGATGCGAGGATGGCGGAAAGAAACGGCATAAAGACTGCTTTGTACATACCCCTTGCCCTGGGGCTGGCCAATGCTCTTGTCGGATTGGCTGGTGGCCTGTTTGCCCACTATCAACGATTTGCCGATGTCAATATGGGCTTCGGGATCATCATGGTAGGCCTTGCTTCGGTATTCCTAGGGCAGGCATTTGAGACCATAGGTATTAGGAGACCATTTCCGGGCATAGGCCTGCAAATGGTCTCCGTTTTTATCGGGGCTCTCGTTTATCGAATCCTGGTTTCCACAGCGTACGACCTCGGATTACCTACCAGCGTTTTCAATCTTGTCACAGCGGGGCTAGTGTTCCTGGCGCTCTTATCGCCGGGCATAAGAACGCAGTGGGTCAAGACCTTCACCAGGGAGTAATCTAAATGCAGGAAGTGCTTTGCCTCAAGCAGGTCAGCCAGATATTCAATGCCGGAACGGAGCATGAGGTACGGGCGCTTGATAATGTCGATCTCAAGGTTGGCAAGAAAGAATTCATCGTCGTTATCGGTGGCAACGGCAGCGGCAAGTCATCGTTGATGAAGGCGATTTTCTCTGGTATTATGACAAAAGGTTCTGTTTTCCTGAACGATGCGGAAATTACCGGCATGCCCGAATTCCAGAGAGCCGGCTTGATGAGCTTCATTACTCAGCATCCGGAGGAAGGAACCGTAGGCGAGTTTTCCATTCTCGAAAATCTGGTGTTGGCTGGTTTAAAGCAGAAGCAGCCTTCTTTGAAAAGAGCGCTTGGTAAAGGAGTTGAGGACAAATATAAAGATATAGTTGCTTCAACCCGGCTCGGCCTGGAAAAACGCATTGATTCGCCGGTCTGTAATTTGTCCGGAGGAGAACGTCAGGTTATCAGTGTGTTGATGGCTTTGACCGGTTCCCCGGCTGTTTTGCTTTGTGACGAGGCGACTGCTTCTATTGATATCGAGAGGACCCTGGTTATCGAGAATTTGGTGAAAGAATTTTGCATTGGAAGAGAAATTCCAGTATTATGGATTACACACGATCCCGAGCAGGTCCTGCGCATCGGGAATCGCGTGGTCGTTCTTCAAAAGGGAAGAATTTTCAAAGAGATTTCGGAAGAAGAAAAGAAATGGCTGACAATCGACGACATTTCAAATTGGATCAAAGGTTAGTCTTAACCAGTAATAAGGGAGTGTGCCATGGAAAATCAATCCGGATGCAACGAGATTGAAAACGGAAGTAACGAAAGCAATGATGTGAATACGCTGGCGGCGAAACTGGAGCGTAAGAACCTCATCCTCTGCAAGGGGAGCCTGAATAATATCAAGGATTCCATGGATCAGACTTTTTGAGTCATCACGAACAGCCATATATGAAGAGTGAAGTATCTTTTTTGATGTTATACCCCCCTCTTGCTGAACCTTATGCGCCTTGCCTCAGTATCCCCGAACTATCCGCTGTCCTTAAAAAAAACGGTTATCCTTGCAAAAGTCTGGATCTGAATCTGGCGGTTCATGATGAACTGCTTACCGGTGCTTTTTTCAGGGAATCGGTCGAGGCCATTGTTTCGACTGGGTCTAAACCTTTCCTGAATAGTCGTTCAAAACAGGAGTCATTTTTTGACGAAAAAGCCGCTGTATTGTACCTGCGCTCCCTTGGCGGTTTTCTTGCCGATCGTTTGGATGAGGCCAAACAGCAGCTCCGCCAGCAAGAGACATATTCATTCGATGCTTACGGAAGAGCCAGAAGCGACAAACCTTTCTCTATTTTTGACCGAGCCAGAAGAATTTTTTTCCTGTCGCCTCTGCTGCATCCCTATACTTCCCATGAAAACCAATCATACTATCTTTCTCCCGGAAATCTGAAGACTGCCATAGAGGGCTACCAGAGCTCACTTTACCATCCCCTTTTCCAGCGTTATCTCACTACAAAATGTCCCCAGACCCCGAAAGTTGTCGGGATTAGCATCACTTTTGCCGAACAGGTTATCCCCGCGTTTCTGTTGGCTGCCGAAGCAAAAAATATCTGGCCCGAAGCCATCGTCCTGATGGGTGGGAATTATCCGACGCTGCTTATGGAGAGGCTGATAAGCATCCCGGAGCTGTTTGAAGTTGTTGACGGCTTCGTCCAGGGGGCCGGGGAGCAAGCTCTCTTGAGAATCGGCGACAATTTGTCCTGCGGGATTTCCTGGAGCGAGGGTTCTGATAATATCGCCTACAAAAAAGGTGATCTGACGATCAACCCAACTGTATTTGGCCAATGGGACGTAAGAGAATCACCGCCGCCCGATTTTGATGATTTTGCCGGACTTTCCTATTTTGTTGCGCAACCGCAACTGGCCTATATGACGGGTCGAGGCTGTTACTGGGGGAAGTGCAAATTCTGCAATTATCCGGCCACGCAACCTAAGTATCGGCCGCGAGGCGTAGATCAAATAGTTGGCGATCTCTCCTATCTCACCAGCAGGTATGGCATCAACGCTTTTCATTTTGCCGATGATGCCGTGGCGCCTCGCCGCCTGGTATCCATATCCAATGCAATCAATAACAATAAACTTAAACTCCACTGGTGGTGCCTGAGCCGATTTGATCGCACTAACGGTATGCTCTGGTCCCAGGAGGAAATAAAGGAGATCATGGCGGCAGGATGCTACAGGATCTTTTTCGGTGGGGAGTCGATGGATCATGATGTACAGAAGGGGTGCAACAAAGGGTTATCGGTATCGGATATAGAAAAGGGTTTGGAGGAAATCAAGGCAACACCGCTTCATGCGCATGTTTCATTCATTATCGGGATGCCGGGTGAGTCTTTGTCAACGGCTCGGAAGACGGTTGATTGGGCTCTGGACATTGCAAGTAATCAGCGGCTCAGCACCCGGGTTCATCGGTTCCGCCTTGCCAGAGGTTCTGTTTACAGTGAAGATCAATCGGTACTTACACGCGACGAAAACGAATCAACCTGCCTGGCGCCCAACATAAAGTATTACCATGAAACCGGCAGGAATCGCGATTCCCAGAATGACTTTTCCATTAAGATAACCGAACTGAAGAGTCTGTTTCTCCGCAAGTATTTTGATTTGCCTGTCCACAGTTATCCGGAAAACCATAATTATGAGGGGCTGCAATATCATTTGAACTATGGTGGTCAATTACCCAGTAGGAATGCCGCTGGTATTACCAAGAGGAACCTGGGTAGTACACTCAGGCTGAATCCCGTTGTCGCCTATGGCGTCATCTCTGAACAGGAAGCAGATGCTTGGGGGAATAGATCCGGCCAGGATTCAGGAACAGAGCCTGACAGCATGAAGAATAACTATTTGTTACTATTTAATTTCAGAAACGAAAGCTACCTTATTCTCCCTGATTATCTGGCTTTCTGGTTCCAGGAGCTGGAGACAAACGGAAGCAGAGAAGAAGCCTTAGGTAACATACTGGAAGAGAGTGACCGAGACGATCTCATCAAGTATTTGATCGATAACAACTGGCTGGAAAGTTCGCCAGCCTGAACGGGACCATGAGTGGCGAGTATAGTTGTCGGCATAGGTGGCAATTTTTGCCCTGAGGAGATAGACGCCTTGAGCGAAGCCGGGGCAAATGAAGTATATGTTGGATTTGTCCCTGCATCATGGTCCGATATTTTCGGATATGCGACAAGTCCCAACAGGCGCTGCTGGCAGGGGGCAAGTTTTGAGGTGGCCGGGCTTAGTGAGACAGCCTGAAGGGTGAAATAAGCAATGCCCCTTGGTTGTTGTGGTTTTCTGGTTTCAGGCTACCAGTTTCAGTTTTTCAAGTCCTTGGAAATAAG
>JANNRW010000345.1:0-8801 GCA_031401815.1 Geobacteraceae bacterium
TGGTTTCATCCTGTCCATCCTGTTCATCCCTGTAAAAATGTTTTTTGTTCCTGTTTCTGTTTCGAATGTGCTGATCATTTTGCTGTTTCATGGGTTACTCAGGGCGACCATACTGTTGAAGTTCTTCCCTTACCACTTCACGCAGCATGTTCTCCAGGGATTTGTGCTGCATTGCTTCATGCAGTGCAGAGTTGATAAGCGTCTGATAGCCGCGAGTTCCTGCCTCTGCCTTGAACCAGGCCACTATCGAAGAATCAAGCATGATGGTTACTCGCTGCTTGCCGAGCCGCTCGTTCACGGCCTGCCGCCATTCGTCATTTCCTACACTGGTCAGTCCTACGCGGCGTTTAGCGCCAGCAATACGTTCGGCAGTTATTGCCGGAGCATCGTCGTAATCATCACGCACAGGAGTAGAAGAATTCGATTTCATGTCGTTCCGCCTTTCTTAAAGAAATTATTCGTATTTCTGACTCGCTCTCGGTATGACACACCACTACGACTGTCAGCCCCAAAAGTCCCATTGTTGTAAATCTTGCTTCAGAGTGGTTCGGGTTGTCATCCGGCATAGTCAGCGTAGAGCCATCGAAAACCCTGAAACCATCAGCAAAATCAAGCCGGTGTTTTTTTAGCTCTTCAATCGCTTTGTTTCGTCCCAGGAGTATTTCATCTGTCTATTATACGCATGATTATGCATATTGCAATACTGCAAGATTACAGAAAAATATTTGTATTGACAGAGACTAACCGGATATTCAAAATTCGCATAATTTAATAGAAAAGGGATGTTATGCCAACAGCCAACAGCCAACAGCCTTCCGGCCCTCCGGCCCTCCGGCCCTCCGGCCCTCCGGCCCTCCGGCCCTCCGATTTTCAACTCCATAGTCCGCCCGGCAGCTTCTGCCTCGCGGGTTTTTTTGATCTATAAGCAGGCCGCTTTCCGATGAGTACCGGATTGCGGCCTTATTTGTATCGATAGCGAGGGAATTTTATAAACAGGAGGGTGAGTTATGAATCTGATGCGCTTGTTGAAATTAGTTGTGTCGTGCGTGTTGACCGTCATTAGCGGCCTGTTGACAGGGTGCGGGGTTACCGATGAAGGAGGGGGTGGAGGATCAGGTTTGATTCAGCTCCCCAAAACTGGCCAGACAACCAGTTATGCAACGGGTGACGACGGTGCAACACAGCGGGGAGTAACGTGGCCCAATCCGCGCTTCACAGACAACAGCAACGGCACCGTCACCGATAACCTTACCGGGTTGATATGGCTGAAAAACGCCAACTGCTTCAGTAACCAAACCTGGGCAGCAGCTCTGACGAGCGCCAACACCCTGTCCAGCGGCGTGTGCGGTCTGACCGACAGTTCCACGGCAGGCCAGTGGCGACTACCAAACCGCAAGGAGTTGCAAAGTCTGGTGGATCGATCCAGGTACAACCCGGCCTTGCCAACCGGGCATCCGTTCACTGGCGTCCAGTCCAACGGCTACGACTGGTCGTCCAGCAGCGTCGCCGGCAATACCAACTCCGCCTGGGTCGTCAATATGAGCAATGGCGACGTGGGCATCAACGGTAAGAGCTACAACTACTATGTTTGGCCAGTGCGCGCCGGACAGTAGGTTATTTGGAGATTAGTGAATAGTGAATAGTGAATGGTGAATAGTGAATAGTGAATAGTGAATGGTGAATAGTGAAAAGTGAAAAAAACCGGTTTTAAATCTCAAATCCCCTGTCGGTGCTGCCGAGCGGGGGATTTCTATTTTCATCCCTATTTTCATCTGGCAAAGTGGTTGCAAATTTGCTACCATGATTTCCATGAAAGTAGTCATTGACACCAATGTTTTTATTGGCGCCTGCCTTGGGCAAGGGGCTTGCCGTGGAGTGATTGCCGCTTGTCTGGAAGAAAAGATGGTGCCTTTGATGGGTGTGGCGCTTCTGGCGGAATATGAAGACGTATTAGGTCGAACCGATCTGTTTGTGCGCAGCCGTCTTGATTCTAGTGAACGGAATGAACTGCTGGATATTTTTCTTTCTGTTTGCCGCTGGACTCGGATCTATTACGGTTGGCGTCCGAATCTTCGAGATGAGGGAGATAATCATCTGGTAGAACTTGCTGTTGCCGGAGCTGCAGACTATATCGTGACGCGTAACCTGCGCGATGTTGCGCGCATGGAACTTATATTTCCCGGACTAAAAGCTGTTTTCCCGGAAACCCTGCTTAAGGAGCTGAAATTATGAGTGCATTGACACTGCGACTGCCGGATGAAAAATACCAGAGGCTGAAAGACATGGCGCATCAGCGTGGGCAGAGTGTAAATCGGCTTCTTGATGAAGTAACAACGCTGCTTCTTGCCGAGCATGATGCTGAAACCCGGTTCATGTTACGAGCCAAAAATGGATCCGGCAAGAAGACTCGCGGACTTGAATTGCTGGCAAAGGCGGGTAATCACTGATCTTGCAGGTATAGCAAGTGACGTTGAGTCAGTGTTGGTCACTTGTGACTCTTTTCGTAAAGGCAATTATGTGATTTTAAGGCTGATGTTGCCCAATGGAGAGGTGATTTATGAAGTCAAATTATTTGAAAATAGGCATAAAAAGTGTTGATCAATCTTTTGCTGAGGCTGGCGACGTAATGAAAGCGCTCATGCGAGGGGACGATATTCAGGCAAAAGCTCCGGAATATAATTTCACCAGCTTTGAGGCATTCAGAAAGGCTCTGCCGGTGCAACGCTTTAATCTTCTGAAGGTAATCCGCGACCAGCGGCCGGAATCTCTGCAAGAGCTTGCTGCCACGACGGGACGTGACTTGAAGAATGTCTCCGAGGATCTTAAGGTGCTTGTCGAGATGGGATTGGTAGAACTTGTTCGCCAGAACAGAACCAAGCAACCGCATCTTGTTTATGACGGCATCCAGCTTGAAATTGCTATTTGAAGAGCATCAACGACTATGTTTGGCCAGTGCGAGCCGGACAGCAGGTTATTTGGGGATTGGTGAATAGTGAATAGTGGATGGTGAAAACCGTTAAGTTGTTGAATTGTTGAGTTGTTGAGAAAGAACGGAAGGCTGGAGCTGAGGCAGTGAATGGTGGATAGTGAAATCTGATTAGTGAATAGTGAAAAGTGAAAAGTAAAAAATCCAGGTTCTGAATCTGAAATCCCCCGTCGGCTGTGCTGTGCGGGGGATTTTCTGTTTCAGAATAAGTTACCGCTTATATGATTTCTTTCGTTGACAATGTACTAGTAAAAGGTACAATAGCTTATGCCATGGATAGTGACTTATAGCCGTCAGGCGGAAAAACAGCGCGATAGATTACCCGAGCGGATCAAGGGTATTCTGAATGCGTTGATGCTTGAAATTATTGCTTACGGCCCAGTGCGCGGTACATGGTCAAACTACTCAAAACTTGATGCTGATCGTCATCATTGCCACCTGAAAAAAGGGCAGCCGACTTATGTCGCTGTGTGGCAGGTTACTGACAAGGTTATCAAGTTGGTGGAGGTAAAATATGTTGGAACGCACGAAAAAGCACCATACTGAAAGCGTCAGATTTTACGGTTCCCCCCAGGTAATCAGCCGGTTGCGTAAGTATGCCCGCGAAACCGGAGCTGTGGAAACTTCTTCAGACTCTATTCCGGCGGAAGAGATCACTCCTGAATTGTTGACCAATCCGTGCGGAGTCTATTTGAAGGGTATTCGCTATCGGGAAGAGCTTACCCAGGAACAACTCTCCGCCCTCACCGGAATTCCTCGTCGTCATATCAGCGAAATGGAAGCTGGAAAGCGTAGTATCGGCAAAATAACAGCACATAAGCTGGCTGATGCCCTCCATGCCGATTACAGGATGTTTCTGTAAAGCTGAAAAAAATAGTGGAAGGTGAAGAGTGAAGAGCTGTTGAATCGTTGAGGTGTTGAGTAGGGCGAGGCCGGTGGTCGGGCTGAAATCTGGTGAATAGTGAAGAGCCGTTGAAATGTTGAATCGTTGAGGTGTTGAGGAAGGGGAGCTGGGGCAGTGAAGAGTGAAGGGTGAAAGGTGAATAGTGAAGAGCTGTTGAGTTGTTGAGGTGTAGAGTAGGTGAAAAGAAAATCCAAAATCCCCCGCCGGCGGTGCCGTGCGGGGGATTTTCATATTCAGAACCTCTTGTTTCATCGGCTTGTTGCTCAAGCGTAAATATCATATTGCATGCAGGCAATACATCTGTTACCCTTATCTCCATGAAGGCGCGATTACTTCACAAATCAAGAGATGAATTTGCTGGCGGGGTCATCGTGGAAACTGTGATTTGGGAGCTGGCGGAAGCCCTTCCGGAGCGCCCGCATCGGCTGAAGTACCGCCTTCACTGCGGTCAAAACGGCGAATGTATTGTCCGCTATGATAACGAAACCGGTAAAGGGGATCACAGGCACTACGGGTGCTGCGAGGAGAGCTATAGTTTTGTTTCCTTTGCGACGCTGATTGGTGATTTTCTGGCAGATGTTGAACGATTAACGGGGGTGAGAGTATGAGTAAGGCAATCATATCCATAAGCGACTGGTCAGCTTCAGTTCAGGGGCTGCGCGAACTTGCCAGACGTATTGATGCAGGAGAGCGGCTGCCGGATGCTGATTATCATCTGAATTTCGCAACACCTTCACAGCTGTTCTCCGAAGTGACTCCAAAAAGACTGGAACTGCTGTATCATCTGAAACAGCATGATCCGATGACCGTCTATCGACTGGCTAAGGAGATTGGTCGCAATTACAGCAACGTTCATGCAGATATTGCCAGACTTCTGGAGCTGGAACTGGTTGAAAAGGATGATAGAGGACGGGTCTTTGTCCCTTGGGAAGACATTGAAATACATGCCTCGCTGAACGCACCCACAAGAAAAGTTGCATGAAAGGTTGCTAGGATAGGGGAATATGAAATAAAAGTGAAGAGTGAATAGTAAATAGTGAAAAAAGCCGGTTCTGAATCTGAAATCCCCCATTGGCGTCGCCGTGCGGGGGATTTCTGTTACTTATATGCAATGCGGTCAATGCCTTTACCAAACGTTTTTGACTACTTTTGATCTCTTTAGTTCTTTGTCACGAGATATCAACGGAAAGCCGAAGCATAGCGCAGTAGCAGCTATCAGCTTGTCATGCATTTCCAGAGGCGCTAGAATACTGTGAGCTGTTTTAAGAACATCCAGATCAAGCGGCGCAATATCAAAGTTGTCCGCAGCCTCAATTTTTGACAATGTCTCGCTGAAACTTATTTCGATTCTTCCTCGCTGCGCAATGAACATTATCTCTGCTAGTACCACTGTCGGAACAATAATCTGACCGGATATGATCGACTCTTCGAAAGCTGACAGGGCTTTTATGCTCAACCGTTTGTCATTTGTGAAATACCAGACAAGAGAATGGGTGTCGGTTACGAAACTCACCGTGTGCTTCCTCGTCTCTCGTAAGAGAACAGAGATTTTCTTGCTTCATCAAGCAATTGGTCATCAATTTCAAGATTACCCCATATCCCCTTCAGAGATGCCTTGCCGGTAGCGGGAGCTTCTTTGGTGGTCAGCTCCGTACGCATGGCATGAATGACCCGGTAGAATTTCGGGATCATGGATTCGGGAATGGCGTTAATTTCGTTCATCAATCGCTGTCTGTATGTCGGTTCCATGGCATTACCTCCATTAGTGCGAAAATACCACACTATGGCGTAAAAGCAAAGAGTGACAATTTGAATGAAGAATGAAGGAAATGAATGGAGAAGAGTGAAAAACCCAGGTTCTGAATTGGAAATCCCTCGTCGGTGCTGCCGTGTGAGGGATTTTTTATTTGAAAATTGACACTGTCCATAAACTTTCCATTCTCTCTTAAACCTTGACTTTTCAATGAGTTCCGGCTATTTTACCATGCTTTGAGTCTGCGGCGGCTTTGCCTGCCCCTCTTAACTGACTGATACCAAAGGAGTCACCATGGAGTATAAAGATACCCTTAATCTGCCGGTTACGGATTTTCCGATGAAAGCCAATCTGAACATCCGCGAACCGGAAATTCTGGCCAGATGGGAGGCTGAAGGGCTGTATGAATTAATTGAGAAGGGGGGCGCTGAGAAGCCTCTCTACGTTCTTCACGACGGCCCTCCATATGCCAATGGCCATATCCATATCGGTCACGCCCTGAACAAAATCCTGAAAGACCTGATCCTCAAAAGCAAGCGGATGGAAGGTTTCCGCGCCCCTTATGTTCCGGGATGGGACTGCCATGGTCTGCCGATCGAACTGCAGGTGGAGAAGAATCTCGGCTCCAAAAAGCTGGAGATGTCCAAACTGGAGATGCGCAAGGAGTGCCGGAAATACGCGGAGAAGTTTATTGCCATCCAGAAAGAAGAGTTCAGACGTCTGGGTGTTCTTGGCGATTGGGACAATCCCTATCTGACTATGAACTACGAGTACGAAGGGTTGACCGCTGCCGAGCTGGCCAGGTTTGCCCACAATGGCGGCCTTTATCGTGGGCGCAAGCCTGTTCACTGGTGCTCGTCGTGCGTTACCGCCCTGGCCGAGGCCGAGGTGGAATATGCTGACCATACCTCTCCCTCGATTTTCGTCAGGTTCAGGCTAAAGGACGACATCGCTACCTCACTGCCTGCACTGGCCGGGAAAGAAGTTTTTGTCGTTATCTGGACCACAACCCCCTGGACTATACCGGCCAATCTGGCTATAGCCATGCATCCGGAGTTTGATTACTGCGCAGTGGAGACGGAGCAAGGAGTTCTGATCGTTGCCGAAGGATTGAAAGAGAGCTTTCTCAATGCGACAGGTTTGAGTGGTAATGTGATTGATACCTTCAAGGCAACTATTCTTGAGCGCAAAGTCTGCCATCACCCTTTTTACGAACGTGATTCAATCATCCTCCTGGGAGAGCATGTAACGCTTGAGGCTGGTACCGGCTGCGTTCATACAGCACCCGGACATGGCCAGGACGACTATGAGATGGGACTCAAGTTCGGACTGGAGATCTACAACCCTGTAGACAACCACGGCAAATATCTCGGGAATGTTGAGTTCTTCGGCGGGCAGTTTGTCTTTGCGGCCAATCCGCTTGTTGTGGAAAAGCTGAAAGAAGTCGGGGCACTGGTCGGCCTCTCCAGCATTTCGCACTCCTACCCGCACTGCTGGCGCTGCAAGAAGCCGATCATCTTCCGCGCCACAGAGCAGTGGTTCATATCAATGAAGGCGAACGATCTGCGGCAGAAATCCCTGGAGGCGATAAACGAAGTAGAGTGGATTCCAAAATGGGGGCGGGAGCGGATTTTCGGCATGATAGAGAACCGCCCTGACTGGTGCATCTCCAGGCAAAGAACCTGGGGTGTGCCGATAACTGCATTCTCTTGCACGATCTGCGGTGAATACATTGCCGATGGTCTGATTATGGATCATGTAGCCGAACATTTCAAAAAGTACAGCGCTGATATCTGGTTTGACTGGAGCGCAGAGAAGCTTATGCCAGAGGGGACAACCTGCCCCAAATGCGGCGCTGCCTCCTTTGAAAAAGAGAACGATATCCTTGATGTCTGGTTTGACTCCGGTGTCTCCCATGCGGCCGTACTGGAGCCGAGCAAAACCCTCCGCTCGCCCGCCGACATGTACCTGGAGGGGAGCGACCAGCATCGTGGCTGGTTTCATTCATCACTTCTGGAGAGCGTCGGCACCCGGGGTGTCGCTCCTTACAAAAATGTTCTTACCCACGGTTTCGTGGTGGATGGCTCCGGTCGCAAGATGAGCAAATCGGTCGGCAATGTGGTTGCTCCGGAAGAGGTGATCAAGAAGTACGGCGCGGAAATTCTACGACTCTGGGTGGCTGCCCAGGATTACCGCGACGATATCCGGATATCCCAGGAGATTCTCACTCGGCTTTCGGAAGCGTACCGTCGCATTCGTAATACCTGCAAATACATTCTCGGCAACCTGAGCGATTTCGACCCGGCAGTTAACTCTGTAGATCCCGGCTGTATGGAGGAAATCGATCGCTGGGCGCTGCATCAGCTGGAACTGCTGAAGGAGAAGGTGCTTTCAGCCTATACGGAGTACGAATTCCATCAGCTCTCCCATGCTGTGAACGGCTTTTGTACAGTAGAGATGAGCTCTTTCTACCTCGATATCCTGAAAGACCGGGTCTATACAAGCAAGAAGGATTCAGCTGAGCGAAGAAGTGCCCAGACGGTCATGTACCGCGTTCTGGACACTCTTCTGCGACTGATTGCGCCCGTACTCTCCTTTACCGCTGACGAAGCCTGGCAATACCTGCCAGGCGAGCATGAAGCAAGTGTCCATCTGGCCTCCTTTCCTGCGCTTCAGCCGGAACTTAAAGACGACGTGCTGGTTGAGCGCTGGGAGCGGATCATGAAAGTGCGAGCCGAGGCGTCGAAAGCACTGGAATTGGCAAGGGTAGCAAAGACCATCGGACATTCCCTCGATGCAAAAGTCACCATCTCTGCCGAACCTGAACTGGCGACCTTCCTGCAAGAGTATGCCGTTGAACTGGCCGCCATCTTTATTGTTTCAAAAGTCGATCTTGTAGAGAAGATCAGTGGAGAGGCTTTTGTCGCTGAATCAATAACAGGTCTGAGAATTCTAGTTGAAGCAGCGCCGGGAGGAAAGTGCGAGCGCTGCTGGTGCTACAGCGAGGAGCTGGGAACAGTGGCAGAGCATCCGGCGATCTGCCCCAAATGTACATCTGCCGTCATTTAGGTTCTTACAACTTCTGTCAGTACAAATAGTTGATGCACTCGCAAATTATCTAAGCAAGTCCCCTCCCCCCTGGCGGGGGAGGGTTAGGG
>JANNRW010000346.1:0-11083 GCA_031401815.1 Geobacteraceae bacterium
GTTGAAGAGGGGAGTGTTGTCGTAACAAATGCCGGTGAAGCTCTTGAGGAGATACTGGAGGCTTCGCAGGATTCTGCCTCAATGGTGCGCAAGGTCATGGAGGCAACAGCAGTTCAGCAGAGCGGCCTGGAAGAGATACTCTCTGTACTGGATCAGCTGGAGAAGCTAAATACAAGCGTCAGCCGCGCAATGATTGATGAACAGGATGACATAAGCCTGTTTGCCCAAACTATCGCCAGCCTGTGCGAATCCATGGAAATTGCCAGGAGATCGACGGAAGATCAGGTTATTACCATGCGGCAGGTTATGAATAATCTCTTTGGAGCAAATGACCAGATCAATCAGATTGCTACGGAAGTAGCTGCCAACCAGCATGAAAATCTTGTTATTGCAGAGTCGGTTCAGACAGTAGTTGAAGTTTCCCTGGCAACTGTAGAAACTCTGAAAGGGGCATCTGCAAGGCTTAAGGAGACGTTTTCCGGTATTGACCAGCTTCGCAAGGAGATGGATCAGTTCAGGATCTGAAAAGTTCAACTCAGGAATTGTTGCAAGATGAGAGGGGTTACGTATTAGCGTAGCCCCTTTTTCTTTAGTTAACAGCACAACTCCTCCGAATAAAAAACACGGCTCACGTAATAGTGAGCCGTGTTTTTTATTCAGCAATATTTGAGGCCTTGAAGCTTCTGTACAAAATCAGGTCATAGACAATTTTCAGTCCACCGGAAATTATGAACGGCCCGCCGGGGAAAATGGCTAGCAGTGCACCGGCAACGACCGGTGAAAGCGAAGCGCCGATGGAGCGGGCAATGCCGGTAACACCGGCTGCTGCAGAGCGTTCATCCGGCTCGACCACTGCCATGGTGTATGCCTGGCGGGTCGGCACGTCCATTTGCGAAATGCTGAAACGGAGCAAAAGCATGGTAATCGCCAGGGCGAAATTCGGCATGAGCGGGACTAAAATGAGCAGAATATTTGACGGCAGATGGGTAAAGACCATAGTCCTGATCAGGCCGATTTTTTTAGCCAGCGGCACGGCCAGCAGAGCCGAAGCACCGGCAAGGAGGTTGGCGCCAAAGAAGATGCTCCCCAGTGCTGCCTCATCAGCTCCGAAACGAATATGAAACCAGTACGCCATAAAGCTCTGTAGTACAAACCCTCCGGCAAATGCATCCAGTGAAAAGAGCATGGAAAGCCTGAAGATAACCCCGCGAGAGCTGTGCAGACCCAGGAGAGTGCTCTGACCGGCAGTAGTTTCTGAAGGGACTGCTTCACACTCTTTTGACAGCCCGGTGAAAACAAGTGCCAACAATCCCCCGATAACAGCATAGCCAAGAAGAATAATCCGGTAGGAGTCGAGTGGGCTCATCCCTTTTGTTTGCAGCATTTTGGCCAGAAACCCGCCAGCCAGCGCGCCGATTGCCGTGGCAACCGAGCCGCTCAGGTTATACCAGGCAAAGAGAGCGGTGCGCTCTTCTTTGGTTACCAGCTGGGAAAGCATGGCCTGTTCAACCGGCATGAATGGGCCGATTTCGTTGCCGCTCGGGCTGATGACGCCGATAATTGCGGCAATAATCAGCAGGAGAGGATTACTAGTCAGGATGAATACAACTCCTGCCACCATCATGAGGCAGGCACCGATAATAAGGGTTTTCTTTCGGTCAAAGCGGTCAGCAGTAGTAGTAAGGAGCAGAGATATCCCGGCATCACCAACAAGCGTCAGCGAAAACAGGAGCCCCATAAGATAATCGTTGAGTCCTGAATCAGAGAGGTAGAGGGCAAGGACGACAGAGAGAAAACCGTAACCAAAAAGCCTTAAGCAGCGGGTTGTAAAAAGGAGGATAATGTTGCGGTTAGGAGTTGTCATGGTGGTTCTGGCATAGACTCACGCGTCTGATAGACCTCGTTATATTACTATTGACATAGAGAAATTATTTCCCTATTTTTGTTGCATGGGCAAAATACTTACCGGCAATGGTTGGATACTTAAAGTGCAAGGGGCGGAACATTCGCCGGTGCATGTCCACCTGCTTCATCCTGACGGTAAAGCCGTGCTGTTTCTTGACGGTACCACTATCAACACCGGTGTCCCATCCCGCATTGTTGCCGAAGCTGCTGCATGGATCGCAGATAACAGTTCCATCGTCATAGCAGCCTGGCAAGCGATGGGCAACCCTGAAAAGAGGTAATAAATGAAAAAGCAGGCCCCCAGACTACAGAGCGTGACTGTTCTTCCTGATCTTGTTGTTTCCGCAACCTTCACCGACGGAAGAACCGTAACTGTCTCCATGCGTGACGTAATAAAGAGTTATCCGGCCTTTGCACCGTTGGAATCTGCCGAAGAATGCGCCACTGTCCAGATTGCCGACTGGGGCTTTACCCTGGAATGGAACTGCGGCATGTCTCTTGATTGCGACCGCTTTTTTGAGCTGTCTCTTGAACAATCCGACATGATTGAAAATGTCCGCTTTCGCCAGTGGCAGGACAGCCACGCCCTTTCACTTGCTGAAGCAGCCAAAGCCATTGGGCTTTCCCGCCGTACCATCAGCCAGTATCGCACCGGAGCCCGACCGGTTCCCCGAGTGGTTGCCCTTGCCTGTAAAGGGTGGAGCAAAGATGATATGAAAGAAGCTGCATAGGTTCTGTCAGGTCACTTTTGTTGACAGACTGCAAAACATATTCTACCCTATCCCCATATCCCCACCGGTGATAGTATCTCCGGCCCGACGCCTCCTCTGGGAGGCGTCTCTTTTTGTCCTGCTTACTGCCCAGCAGAAACAATCTCCCCACTGCCGGGAGTTATCTCTTCAATGCGCATGGCTTTTCCTGTGACTTTACGGCGAGCAGTAAGGCATCGCATTGTATATTATTTTTTAGCAATATTGGAAGATAAAGAAAATCCTGCCAGAAAGGCCGGTGCATAATGTGGGCATTAAGGTTTTTATGCCCGGCAGCCGTGAGAAAAGTTTTTGTCGTAAAGTTTCGAGAGTTCAGGAATCCCCTCCCTCCTTGCCTTAAGCACGTCACCAACAATTATCAGCGCCTGCTTGCCGATTGCAGCAGCCTTTACCCTGATGGCAATATCTGCCAGAGTCCCTTCAATAATCTGTTCATCCGGCCATGAGGCTTTTGCCACAACCGCCACAGGAGTAGCTTCAGTATAAGCTCCGGCAAGCAGCTCTGAGACCACCTCCTCAATCATGCCGACAGAGAGATAGATCACCATTGTTGCGCCGATTTTGGCGATTTCGTTCAGTTTCTCGCGCTCGGGAACCGGAGTCCGGCCTGCAATACGGGTGATTATGACTGTCTGCGTAACAGAAGGGAGGGTAAGCTCCTGCTTCAAAGCAGCTGCGGCAGCAAAGGCGCTGGTTACGCCGGGGACAATCTCGTAGCCAATGCCGTGACGATCCAGCTCTGCCATCTGCTCCTGAATTGCTCCGTAAATGGAAGGGTCGCCGGTATGAAGCCGCACAGCCCGCTGCCCAGCCAGAGCAGCTTCAACGAGCACTCCCGTAGTCTCTTCAAGCGTCATTCCCGCAGAGTCCCAGACCTCTGCATCAGGCGCATAGGTGTGCACCACTCTCCGGTCAACAAGGCTGCCGGCAAAGACCACGACATCTGCTTCACGCAGAAGCCTTGCCCCCTTGACGGTAATCAGCTCAGCGTCGCCCGGACCTGCACCGATGAAATGGATTATATTTTCTGTCATGCCTGCTCTTGCCATATATTGCCAATACTCCTGATTATAGATCCGACTGTTGAGTCAGATCAGTCACCGAAACATATTCCGAGATCGCGGGCTGTCATCACTGTGTCACTGTCGGGGCGGACGCGCTTTTGCACGGAGAGCGCCTCTTCCAGCGGCACCAGTACGATATCGGGCGACTGGAGCGCTACCATGTGATCAAATTTTCCTGCCTCTATGGCTCTTACGGCAGCAGCGCCAAAACGAAGCGACAGCAGACGATCAAAAGTTGTGGGAGAGCCGCCTCTCTGGAGGTGCCCCAATACTATGGAGCGAGATTCCTTGCCCGTACGAATTGAGACCTCCTTGGAGACATATTCGGCTATACCCCCCAGAACCGCGTGCTGGCGACCGGCCTCTCCCGATCCCTTTGTAATCACGTCACCCCCCTTGGGGAGCGCCCCTTCGGCAACCACAACGATCCCGTACTTATGTCCATGCAGCTCGTTATCCATAAGTTTGTCGCAGACCTTGTCGATATCGAACGGTATCTCAGGGATCAGAATCACATCAGCGTTGCCCGATATCCCGCTGTTCAGGGCGATAAAACCGGCATTACGACCCATTACCTCCACTACCATGATCCGGTCGTGAGACTTGGCAGTAGAGTGCAACCGGTCAATCGCTTCAGTGGCGATACTTACAGCGGTATCAAAGCCAAAGGTTATGACAGTCCCCCCCATGTCGTTATCAATAGTCTTTGGGACGCCTATGACCGGCATCCCTCTGGTGGCAAAACGGTGGGCGATTTCGAGGCTGCCGTCTCCGCCAACAGCAATGAGGGCGTCAAAACGGAGACGGTGAAAGTTCTCCATGACCCTGTCCGAGAGGTCACGCTGCTCGCACTCTCCTGCTGCATTGCAGACCGGCATCATGAAAGGGTTCCCCTTGTTGGTGGTTCCCAAAATAGTGCCGCCGATACTGGCAATGCCATCAACTTTTTCCGGAGTCAGAGTGATAATCTCTTCGGTATTCAGGAGACCTGCATAGCCGGATTTGATGCCGTAAACCTCCCACTGCCGATTGCAGGCAGACATGGTGACCGCTTCGATAACCGCGTTCAGGCCAGGCGCATCACCCCCGCCGGTATTGATGCAGATCTTCATTCTCCTTGACATGCGACACCCCCTCCGGAGCTTGGTACAAACTCTTCTGCCCCAGGTGCTATCCTTAAGTCCAGTGTAAAATAGAAGCTTGCTCCTTTGCCAGGCTCTGCTTCGAACCAGATACTCCCCCCATGTCGCTGGATGATCCGCTGAACTGTGGCCAGGCCGATCCCTGTCCCTTCATACTCAACCCCATGAAGTCGTTGAAAAGCACAGAACAGGTTGCTCGCGTAAGTCATATCGAATCCGGCACCGTTATCCCGGATGCAGTAGATCGTCTCCCCATCTTTTTGTTGCGCAGAGAAAACTATGGATGCCGCTGATACTTCTCTGGTGTACTTCCAGGCATTTTCAAGCAGGTTTTGCAGCATGACGCGCATCAAATCCGAGTCGGCTATAGTGTTCAGTCCGGCGGTTATCTCAATCCGGACATTGCGCTGAGGGGCTGTTGCCTTCAATTCGTCAATAATTTCGAAAGCTATGCCGGAGAGGTCAATTTTCTTGAGTATCAGCCCTGTCCGGGTGATATATGACAGGCTCAGCAGTGAGTTGATAAGGAGTTTCATCTTGTTAACAGCATGTCCGATCCGTTCAATATATGAAATGGCATCTGCATCCAGCTTGTCACCACAATCTTCAAGAAGAATCTTGCTGTAGCCGGCCATATGTCGCAATGGTGTCTGCAAATCGTGAGAAACCGAGTAGCTGAACGACTCAAGTTCACGATTGGCTATCTCCAGAGCTTCCGAGCGATGCTGAAGGTCAATGTTCAGCCGCTCTATATCCTTGTGCGCTTTATGGCTCTGCTCTATCTCGATTGCGAGCGCTTCGTTGACAGTTTCAAGCTCGACAGTCCTCTCTTTAACCAGTGCTTCCAGGTGGTCGCGGTATCTGTTCAACTCCTTTTGGTCAGTTATGTCGGTCATGGAGGTAACCCGCACTCCACGCCCTTTGATGGACATCATTCTCCCCTGAATCAACGCCGGAAATATTGAGCCATCCTTACGCAAACCGGAGACCTCATACGGCAATTCATGACCAGCCATCATGTTTTTCATCACAAGGTCACGATCTTCAGGAGCAATCCATTCCGTGCCATACCTGCCGATGGCTTCCTCTCTGGAGTATCCAAACAGCTCTTCTGCCCGGTTATTCTGATCAAGGCACTCCCCTTTTTCAGATATGAAGATGGCTTCATACGCTGCTTCACTCAAACAACGATACTTCTCCCGGCTCTCCTGAAGGGACTCTTCCATATGCTTTAGCTCGGTGATATCCCGACCGATTCCGACAACTGAAAAAACACCTGTGACCGGATCAGTGATCAAGGATGCGTTCGCACGATACCATAGATAAGAGCCGTTCTTGCACAGCACCCGATATTCGACCCCGCTCTGCTTTTCACCGGTATCCGAGATCTGTTGCAAAAATGCCAGACAGCCGGAAACATCGTCAGGATGAACAAAAGGGGTAAAGGGCTGGCCAATGGTTTCACTCGGTTCGTACCCGAAGGCCTCTTTCCACTGGGGGGAAACATAGCTGAAGATACCGGAAAGTGTAAGAACGAACAGGACGTCGTTGACATTTTCAACATAAGAACGAAAGAGGAGTTCGTCCTTTTCTCTTGAAATCTGTTCAGGATCAGCAGGCACAAGACCTCCGGCAATTATGAGGTGTAGTCAAGGCAGAGCAGCGAAAAAGTCCCTTATTTTCTTACAATCAGCATGGAGAGGTAATCAAGCGGTCTGCCGACAAGTGAAGCGATATCAAAGACCACCTCTTCCTGATCTGAGCCGACTCGTCGGATGAATACAGAGTTTTTTGCAAGTCCAAGCTCTTTCAGTATAGCGTAAACCTGGTCAAAAACCCGGCTCACCTTCATCAGGACTACTGTGTCGAACTCTTGAAGGGTACGACGCAACTCTGCATCTTCGTAAGTGGCGGGGAGGATGGCGATCCTCTCGCCGGCCATGCCCAGAGGGACACCGGCAGCTGCAGCAGCAGCATTTATGCTGGATATGCCGGGGACTATTTCGATTGTGATATCTGGACGTTGCTCGCGAAAGATACGGTAAAGGTAGAGAAAGGTGGAGTATAGGAGTGGATCGCCGATGGTTATGAAGACGACATCCTGTCCGGCATCAATCCGTTCCATGACAGTAGCAGTGGCCTTATTCCAGAATCCGGTCAAATCTGCTTCATCCTTTTTCATCGGAAATACCTGAGTGATGATCTCCTGACGTGAATGGTCGAGCAGCTCCGCTACAATGGAGAGGGCATAACTTGCGGCATCTTCCTTGCCGGTCGGCGCAAAAATGACAGCAGCTTCGCGGATAATCCGCTCAGCCTTGCGGGTAACAAGTTCGGGATCGCCGGGGCCGACCCCTACTGCGTAAATCCTGGCCATTACTCGGCCTCTTTGGAGGCGGAGATGATGTAAACCGGGTTATGCGCTTCAAACAGCTTGTACTCACTAAGACCACGTGTTCTGGAGATATTAACGCAGGTAATCTCGACTGTGTAACCACTGTTTTCAAGGAATTCCACCCCCTTGGCAAGGGTGTCGAGAGTGACGGCGTTGAGGACGATCCTCCCTTCCGGCCTGAGCCTGCGGGAGACAGTGTCTATTACCTCTTCCAGCATCCCCCCTGAACCACCTATGAAAACCCGATCCGGATCAGGCAGATCTTCGAGAGCTTCCGGTGCATTCCCTTCGATCAGCTTTACATTGCGGGCTACAAATTTCCGCAGATTCTCCTTGATGAAGCCCAGACATTGAGGATTCTGCTCAATAGCGAATATTTTGCCGTTTGGAACCAGATTACTTGCCTCGATAGAGACCGAGCCACTCCCTGCGCCGATATCCCAGATGATCAGATCGTCCTGCAACTGTAGTTTTGCAATAGTAACTGCACGAACCTCCTGCTTTGTAATCAGTTTTCTGGCAGTGGCGAACTCATCGTCATGAATGCCGATCAGCGGATACTGAACCAGATTCGGTTCCCAGACTTTTATCAGCACCAGGATATTAAGGTCTGAGGCGGCAATTTCCAGCAGCCCCTTTACATCTGTTTTAGTGAATTTTTCATTTTGAAGACCCATGTCTTCGCAGAGCCATGCTTCGTAACCTTCAGCTCCCCGGTCGATCAGCTCCCTTGCGATAGATGCAGGGGTATTTACCCTGTCTGTCAGGATGGCCACTTTTTCGGCGGCTACGATCCGGTCAATGGCACGATGAAGTCCACGGCCATGCACTGAAACGAAAATAGCGTCGTCCCATGGCTCCTTGATCCGTGCAAAAGCATACTGGACACTTGTCACATTGGGGAATATCTCTATCCGCTCCTTTGGGAGGTTTCGGAGCAAAAAGCGGGCAACACCGAAAAAATTTGGATCACCCGAGCTCAGGACTACCGTACTTTTTTCAGTATTGCGCAGGAACTCCAGCATCAGGGAGAGATCTTCCAGCACCTGCTTTTCGCCCGTAAAGTCAGGAAAACAGTCAAGGTGGCGCTGGTGACCTATCAGGACATCTGCCTTGCTGATAACCTCAAGAGCCTTGCTGCCGAAACCTTCCCAACCGGTAATACCGGCACCGACGAGATTTATCTTTTGCTGTGCCATGCTGCCTCCAAAAAATGTGGTGAGAGAGTTCAACCGAAATATAGCACCTGTGCATCATATCCTGCCAGCAAAACCGTAGGCGAGAGGCCTGGAGCAAACCCTGCAGCAGCCCCCTTGGCCTTGCCGCAGACCAGTGAGAGCAGATCCTGATTATTGCCGGACTCCTCCAGCACCTGTCTGGCACTATTTGCCTGGATAGCGACAGGGGTGAACTGTTCGATCCGGGCTGTCATGGAGCACCATCCGGCCAGCTGGCGCAGATCCAGAACTGAAGAAGAGACATGGGTCTGCTCGTGGCCGCAGGCAATTTTGAGCAGCTTTGCAAACTGTCCGGCAAGAATGACCCTCTTTGCCCCTTTCCGGGCGCAGGCGCGCAGGGCGTAGGCAACATGATCCCCCATCATGACAAATGCTTCTTCAGGGAGCTTCGTGCCGTGCTGACTTCCGGAAGAGCTGTTTTGCAGCAGCTTTTGCGCCACCAGTTCACTTGTACGTCCGGTCGAAAGCACTACGGCTTCAGCGCCACTGGCCAGAGCCACATCAATGGCGCACTCTATGGTATCAGTCCAGGCTTTTGCAGAGACCGGCTTGACAATCCCGGTAGTGCCGAGAATGGAGAGCCCGCCAACAATACCGAGCCGACTGTTGAGGGTTTTTGCAGCCAACTTTTCTCCATCAGGGATACTGACGGTGATAGTGAAGGTAGCAGGCACGCAGCGCACGGCCAGTACCTCTTTGACCCCTTCCATTATCATCTTCCTGGGAACCGGATTGATCGCCCATTCACCAACCCGGACAGCCAGGCCGGGTCTTGTCACCCGGCCTACTCCAACCCCCCCCTGAAGGATGATCCTGTGAGGGGTAAAAAAATCCACATCTATGGCTACGTGAATTTGGGCACCGTTGGTCACATCCGGATCATCACCTGCATCTTTTACTACATAACAGACGGCACCAGTGCGGGTAAGCTTTTGACCTTTCAGCTCAAAGCGCACCTGAGTGCCATCGGGAAGAGCGATCTCTACTTCATCAATCAGCTTCTGTTCGCGCAGCATGAGTGCTGCCCCCTTGGCAGCAGCAGCTGCACAGGCACCGGTGGTAAAACCGTAACGAAGCTCTTTTTTAGCAGTATTTTTCATCAGCAACGAATTACTCCGAGGCCATGAGCAGCAAGGCGTTTATTACAGCTGCCGCTACGTTTGAACCCCCTTTGCGACCCCTGTTTGTAATCATCGGTATTCCGTATTTGTCGGCAACAGCTATCAACTCCTCCTTGCTTTCAGCTGCCCCTACAAATCCGACCGGAAGACCGACTACAAGATCCGGGCGCACCCCTTCATCCCTGATCTGGCGAAGCAGCTCAAAGAGAGCTGTAGGCGCATTGCCTATTACAAAAATACGGTTCTGCGCATCAGTTGTGGCGCGTCGCATGGCGAGGATGGAACGGGTCAGACCCTGCGCTGCTGCGGTCTTTGCCAGATCAGCATCTGCCACAAAACAGGCTGCCTGAATGCCAAACCTTGCCAGACGCGGTTTACTGATCCCGGCAAGCGCCATGGTCGTATCGGTCACCAGCCCCTGCCCGGCTTTGAGCGCCCTGACCCCTGCGGAAACGGCATCCGGTGTCATTAACATGGTTCCGGCATATTCGAAATCAGCGCTGGTATGAATCACCCGGCGGACAATCGGCCACTGGGAGAGTGACCAACTGTGCAAGCCTGCTTCTTCATCAATTATCCTGAACGACTCTGCTTCGATCTCTTCAGGTCTTAAATGAACAGACATCAGCACCACCTCGCAGCGGTCAGCCCCTGTTCAATCCGTTCCACGACAATTTCCGCAAGCTTGCGGTGAACGCCAAGATGTTGACCCATCTCCAGCAGCAGATCAGGATATCGCTCCTTTGCCAAAGCGATCTCTTCAGGCAGGTCATGCTGGACATGTGCACCCATGAAAAGAAAATACGGGATCAGGAGAATACGATCTGCCCCTTGTGCTACACACGAATCGATCCCCTGCTGGATGTCAGGTTCATGCATCTCACGAAACGAGACTTCGACCAGCTCATGACCGGTCATCTCCCTTACCATCTGTGCAACTTCTCGCGCGGCGTCATTGGCTTCGGGAATACGGCTTCCGTGCGCCATCAGTAATATAGCGGTCTTCATTTATCACCTCATTTTTATCTAAGCTTCTGCTTAACCGGTTATTCAGATAATTCCAGAATATAGAGCCATACAGAAGTCAGTTCAAGGATTTGTTTGGAAGATAGCGGATGATATTTTGAAACTACAGGAGTTGACAGGAGTCAGTGTCAAGATATTTCACTATCACCTTGACAAAGCTCCCCCCGAGTTATTATTTTATCAACAGTTAGCACTCAGACTTCCGGAGTGCTAATTTTTTTGATCCCGGAGTTCTCATGCAGAACGAAATGAACATCAGAAGCCGACAGATACTCGAAACCATCATCGAGGATTATATCTGCTCAGCCGAGCCGGTTGGCAGCTCTGCGATCAGGAACAGGCATGGTCTGTCTCTTTCTGCTGCTACTATTCGCAATGTTATGGCAGATCTGGAAGAGATGGGCTTTCTGGTATCGCCGCAT
>JANNRW010000347.1:0-1899 GCA_031401815.1 Geobacteraceae bacterium
GACAAACTGACACCGGATGAGGCTTATTTCCAAGGACTTGAAAAACTGAAACTGGTAGCCTGAAACCAGAAAACCACAACAACCAAGGGGCATTGCTTATTTCACCCTTCAGGCTGTCTCACTAAGCCCGGCCACCTCAGACAACTTTTACCTGATCGGGCTACTTGATGATGGCAAACCTGAAAATGAGTGGAAGTCATTTGTGCTTCCGAACCCCTTCAATCTTCTGACTGAATTCGGGCAATTCGAAATTGATACCAGATTGCAAGTTAATCCCTCTGATATTTTTGAAATTTAAAGAACGGAGCTCCCATGTCATTTTGTGGCCATACCAGAAAGGCAGAACGGTCCGGAGATAAGTACTTGCAATGTATAGATCTGTGACTTACTCATCTGCTGATATGTACTGTAGATATCTGGATATCTCATTAACTCATGGATATTCTACGGGCGTTTGTGGTGGCAGGTTTGGGTATTACCTGAAAGATATTTTTGGAGTTGAAAAGCTCCCATATGATCTGAAGTTGTCTAAGCTCATTACTGCCGGAGCTTTATCTCCAGATTTGTTTGTCAGATTACCGAAGACCTTTTTTATTAAATGGGTCAACTTCCCAACATGCCCTGCTGAGTGGCAAAGTGATAAAAGTGAAGCTGAAAAGGCTGCCGGAAACTTCAATATCTATAACATCCTCATCGATGATTTGGCTTTAAATGATCTTCTGCATCCGTACGACAGCGAGCCTCTGAATTCGGAATTTGTAAAAAGATTCGAAGCCATTCCCCAGAAAAGCCTGAAAATGATCAAGACAGAAAAGCATCGGGGCTTTGTTCCTTCTGAAGCATATTTCGCTTATTGGCGTGGCTATGTTCTCGTTGATGCGTTAACCGGCTACCTTGATATAGATCGGTTTCTATCTAAAAAACGAGGAGTTGCAGAATTAGTAAAGAGGATTTCCTCAGTCAGTGAATTTTGGGATCAAAAATATAAGCGCCTGTTCCAGAGATTATCCTTATACCGGACTGCGATGTCTGCTATCAACGCCGGGCATGCCAAGTGCCATTTGACATATCGGCAAATATCAGATTATTTACTGGGCTTCTCAGGTTCAGCAGCAGAGTCGCTTGAGGGGGATTTGGAGCAGCTTCTGATATTGTTCAATAACTGGCAAGATGAAATTGACAGAAATGGCAGAACTCATCTAGCGAAGGCATCGGATCTGTTGAAGCAGGATATATACTTCCTGTTTGAATGGCTCTGTATAGCCACAGAGCTGGGTGAAGATTACTATCTCAACAAGTGGAGTCCTGATGACAGGCACCCTAGAATATGGGCACGGCTGAATGAAGTCATTACATACGAAGAATTCGATTTAAAAGGTACTTTTCTTGGTTTTACTAAATACTACTGCGAAGATATTAACGCTTTTGGATATGCTGAAAACCTGGAAAGAACTTATGCAAAACTATGTAAAATTGATAGCTTCTCTCCTTGGATTCGTTCCTTTAGCGGGATGCACAAATGCATCAATCATAAAGCAAAAATCGATTTCAAACAGCCGAGAATAATCGATTTTTTAATCGTAACGACGATAAGAACCGAAATTGTCATCAGGGATATGTATATCCAACACCTTAAAAAGAAGAATTCACCTGATCACCTTTTTGATGTTTTTAAAGGCATTGCATGGACACTAAAAGACAAAAAGAGGGCAAAGATCCTTGAATCACTTCATAATGACAAGGCAAAAACAAAGCTTAATGTGAAGTGGTTGCGCTTTCTGAGACATGTGTGTAAGCAATGAACCTCGCTATTTCAAAAGGAGAGTTCAATGCAACAACATCGTACACGTCACAGCGCAGCTTTTAAGGCCAAGGTCGCTTTGGCCGCACTATCAGAGT
>JANNRW010000348.1:0-10156 GCA_031401815.1 Geobacteraceae bacterium
GACAAACTGACACCGGATGAGGCTTATTTCCAAGGACTTGAAAAACTGAAACTGGTAGCCTGAAACCAGAAAACCACAACAACCAAGGGGCATTGCTTATTTCACCCTTCAGGCTGTCTCACTAAGCCCGGCCACCTCAGAACGGGATGGGCAGGATAAAAACATTAAAAACAGGTTGCCGGGTTTAAACCAGAAAGCTTCTTGTCTTGTTTTTGATCTTATCCGCAGTTATCCCCTTTATCCCAGTTGCTTCCGGTAAGGTTTATGCAGTTGCCTTATAAGTCCCCCCACCCCTGGCGGGAGGGGGTTAGGGGGCGGGGGAATTTGCCACATTTGATGCTGACGGCAGCTTCACCCACCCCTCAATCCCCTCCCGTCAAGGGAGGGGAAGCTAAGTGCAAAAACCAAAACGGACAGTCCTGCCTTTATCCCTGTTAAATGCTTTTTTTGTAAAATCGGAGGTTTTAGTGAAATTTCTCGAACTGATCAAACAGCAGGTAATCATCGGCGACGGTGCTATCGGCACCATGCTCTACAGCAAGGGGGTCGGTCTTGATGCCAACTTCGAGCATCTTAACCTTGTTCGCCCTTCACTGGTAAAGGAGTTGCACGCTGAGTACCTGGCTGCCGGTGCCCGGCTGATAGAGACGAACACGTTCGGTGCAAACTACTGCCGTCTGGCACCCATTGGTCTTGAAAAGAAGATTGCCGAGCTTAACCGCCAGGGGGCGCTCATTGCCCGTGCAGCCCTTAAAGAAGCTGCACTTGACCATGAAGCCTTTGTTGCGGGCTCTGTCGGTCCTCTTCCCCGATTGAAGGGGGAAGAGCGGGAACTCTCTATTGCCGAGTCAACCGCAATCTACCTGGAACAGGTAATTGCACTTGCCGAAGGTGGCGTCGATCTCCTGCTTCTTGAGACCTTCTCATCTCTTGAACAGCTCCTGGCTGCCCTTGCCGCAGCAAAAGAGACCGGGCTCCCGGTTATTGCCAGCATGGCATATCTTGAGGGTGAAAGAACCGGCAATGGCACTGATCCGGTATTGGCAGCACAACGGCTCTCTGCGGCAGGTGCCGACGTTATCGGGGCAAACTGCGGTGCCGGGCCACGAGAAATTCTTCTGGCGATAAGGCAGATGGGGATGGCTACCCCCTTGCCCCTGGCGGCTTTTGCAAACTCCGGCTTTCCCGAATATCTCGATGGCCGTTACATCTACCGGACTACACCTGAGTATTTTGCTGAAAAAGGTCTGGAGATGGCTCAGGCCGGGGCAGCGATAATAGGGGGTTGCTGCGGAACTACCCCGGAACATATCCGGCAGCTTTCGCTAAAACTCAAAGGTGCAGCTCCGGTCAAAAAATCTGTTTTTGTTCGGGAAACAGTTGAGTTAGCTCCCCGGACGGAGCAGCTCCCCAGGGCAGGTTTTCTTGCCAACTGGGGAGAAAAGCCGGTTGTTACAGTCGAGCTTGATCCCCCAAAAGGGCTTGATTGCAGCAGGGTACTGGAAGGTGCGAGCAGGCTGAAAGCTGCGGGTGCAGATGCCATAAATCTGGCGGAAAACCCGCTGGCCAGGGTGAGAATGGGGAATATCGCACTTGCCCAGAAGATTCAGAGTGAGATCGGGATAGAGGTCATCGTTCATATTACCTGTCGCGACCGCAATCTGCTCGGCTTGCAGTCTGATCTCATGGGGGCGAGTCTGCTCGGAATTCGCTCCATCCTTGCAGTCACAGGCGATCCTGCGAGACTTGGCGACCAGAGCGGGGCATCCTCTGTTTTCGATCTCAACTCTTTCGGGCTTATCAAGCTCCTGGCTGACATGAACAGCGGATTGAACGCTCTTGGGCAGTCGCTCGGTAGCGGCACCGGTTTCACTATTGGCTGCGCCTTTAACCCGAACTCACCGAAGCTGGAGGCGCAAGTGGCGCGACTGGAGAAGAAGGTCGCTGCCGGAGCGCTATTTGTCCAGACCCAGCCGGTCTATGAGCCTGAGCGGGCGCTTGCTGCGGTCAGGGAGAGCGCACGGCTCAAGATACCGCTTCTTGTCGGCATCATGCCACTGATCGGCGAGCGCAACTGCGAAT
This sequence comes from Geobacteraceae bacterium, assembly GCA_031401815.1. Taxonomy (GTDB): domain Bacteria; phylum Desulfobacterota; class Desulfuromonadia; order Geobacterales; family DSM-12255; genus JANNRW01. The sequence goes on from JANNRW010000348.1 coordinate 2,083, forward strand.
ACCTGCATAACGAAGTTCCAGGAATAACCATTCCCGAGGCTGTTCGCCAGCGGATGAAAGGGAAGGAGAAAGAGGCTGGTGCTGCTGAAGGTCTTGAAATAGCAAAAGAGATGATTGAACTGTTGCGTAATGAAGCCGGAGGTTTCTACCTTATCGCCCCGTTTGGCCGTTATGAACCGATAGCAGAGCTGGTAAGGCAGATAAAAAAGGAAGGCTGAGGGCTCGGGGCTGAGGGCTGAGGGTAAAAGAACCTTCAGTCTTCAGCCTTCAGCCTATCCACCTTCTTATAGTGTACAAAATGAATCCGCTTCCCTTCTGCCATGAATTTCAGCATGTATTTTGACCGGTGATACCCTTCCAGATCAAAGCGGGAGAGCTCAGGCGCAAGCATGTTTACAAATCCGTTCAGCTGCGGCATGAAATCTGCCACATCTTCCCCGTAATCCTCAAAATCGGTAGCAAAGAATAAGTCAGCATCTAGAGCCATGTACTCCCGGATAAAGGCAACAAATTCAGGATTTACCAGCCGCCTTTTGCGATGGCGCTTTTTGGGCCAGGGATCCGGACAGTTTATGTAGAGTGCAGCAAGCGATCCTTGCGGGATATGAGCTGCAATAAACTCCCTGGCCTCGATCCGCAGAACCCGGACATTGGTAATCCCCGCTTTTTCGATTCTCCTGCAGCTCTTGTCACACCCCTTGTTGTAATAATCTATGGCAATGAAATTGCGATGAGGATTTTCCGAAGCTGTCTTTACGATAAAATCGCCAATACCGCAGCCGATCTCCAGTGCCAGCGGATGGTCATTGCCGAAGATTTTCTTCCACTCCAGAGGGGTATCCTGACCGGTCAGGTCGATAAAAAAATGTGAGGTAATTTCGATCATTCTCTGCATTAATGTATCCTGAAATATTTTAATCAACGAGCTCTGGAGCGCAAAATAGCACATTAGGATTAGAATCCGGAGCTAAAAAAGGTGAGAAATTGCAAAAGGTTTTTGCAATTTATTAAAAAAATGCTTGAAGTATGAAAAAGCATGTTGTAAAACGATGTTGCAAAAATGATCTTGTCGGTTCCCTCAATGGTTCCTGCCTGATTCTCAGCATTCATTTTCCACTCAACAAAAGGAAGGTAATGACTATGGCTAAAAAAGAAGCTGCTGACAGCTCCACGCACTCTGAACAGCATTTCGACTTCTCGCGTCAATTGACCGAGAGAGGGGTCTCCCGGCGGGATTTCATGAAGTTCTGCTCTGCTACGGCAGCAGCGCTTGCCCTGCCAGCGACCTTTGCCCCAAAAATTGCCCAGGCTCTCGATGAAGTCAAAAGGCCGACCTTTGTCTGGCTTGAGTTCCAGAGCTGCACCGGTGATACCGAGGCGCTCCTCAGGGCTGCAAGCCCTACAGTTGGCGAGATTGTCCTCGACATACTCTCGATTGACTATGCCGAAACCATAATGGCTGCTGCCGGGCATCTTGCAGAAGCCAATCTGAAGAAGGTAGTGAAAGAGGAGAAGGGGAAATATTTTGCTGTAGTTGAAGGTTCCATCCCGATGAAGGATGGCGGGGTCTACTGCTGCATTGGCGGCAGAAGCGCTGTTGACATCGCCAGAGAGGTCTGTGGCGGTGCTTTTGCAACTGTTGCCGCCGGTACCTGCGCTTGCTACGGAGGTCTTCCTGCTGCCGCCCCAAACCCGACCGGCGCAGTTGGCGTAAAAGAGGCGGTTCCTGGGGCGACAGTGCTGAACCTTCCAGGCTGTCCGCTTAATGCTGACAACCTGACTGCCACAATCGTCCATTTTCTTCTGTTCAAGAAGCTCCCGGCAACCGACGGCCTGGGTCGGCCACTCTTTGCCTATGGCAAGAGGATCCACGACAACTGCGAGCGACGCGCTCATTTTGACGCCGGTCAGTATGTGGAGAAATGGGGGGATGAAGGGCATCGCACCGGTTTCTGTCTTTACAAGATGGGTTGCAAGGGGCCGGAGACCTTCCACAACTGTCCGACCCAGAGATATAACGAAAAGACCAGCTGGCCTGTAGCCAGCGGCCATGGCTGCGCTGGCTGTTCGCAGCCGATGTTCTGGGATACCATGACCCCGCTTTACAAGCGCTTGCCGAATGTCCCCGGCTTTGGCATAGAGTCGACGGCGGACAAGGTAGGTCTTGGATTGGCTGTCGGTACTGCCGCTGTATTTGCTGGTCATGCAATCATCACTGCTGTTCGCGGCGACGAGAAGAGCGAAGGTAATAAGAAGGAGGATGCGAACCATGGCTAAAATCGTAGTTGACCCTATAACCCGGATTGAAGGACATCTGCGGATAGAGGCGGAGATAAGCAACGGCAAGATTGTCGATGCATGGAGCGGAAGCACCATGTTTCGCGGCATTGAAAAGATACTGAAAGGTCGCGATCCCCGCGATGCCTGGTACTTTACCCAGCGTTTCTGCGGCGTCTGCACAACCGTTCATTCGATAGCCTCAATCCGTGCTGTTGAAAACGCTCTCAATATCAAGGTGCCGCCCAATGCAGAGCTGATCCGCAACATCATCATGGGTATCCAGAATGTCCAGGATCATGTAATCCATTTTTATCATCTGCACGCTCTTGACTGGGTGGATATCACGTCAGCGCTGAAGGCAGATCCGGCAAAGACAGCCTCTCTTGCAGCATCGCTTTCCGACTGGCCGCTCAACTCCACAACCTACTTCAAGTCGGTTCAGGAGAAGCTCAAGGCGTTTGTTGCCAAAGGGCGACTTGGCCCGTTTGCCAACGGCTACTGGGGTCATGCTGCCATGAAGCTTCCGGCGGAAGCGAATCTCATGGCGACTGCCCACTATCTTGAAGCGCTCGAATGGCAGAAGGATGTCATCAAGATTCATGCGATTCTCGGGAGCAAGAATCCGCACCCCCAAACCTTTCTGGTCGGCGGGATGGCTATTCCGCTCGATCCGGATTCACAAAATGCCCTCAATGCCGACAAGCTGGCTGAAATAACAAGACTTCTCAAAAAGGCGAAGGATTTTGTCGAAAAGGTCTATATACCGGATCTTCTGGCAGTAGCCTCCTTCTACAAGGATTGGGCAGCTATCGGCGGAGGTGTCGGCAACTACATGTCCTATGGCGAGTTCCCCGATCCTGCGAGCGGCAAGCTCTTCTTCCCGCCGGGGATCATTCTCGGGAAGGATCTATCCAAGGTTCTTCCGGTAGATCAGAAGAAGATCGCCGAATATGTCGATCACTCCTGGTATGAGTATGCAGGCGGGCAGGGGAAAGGGATGCATCCGTGGGATGGCGAGACCGAGCCGAAATATTCCGGCCCCAAACCTCCGTACACAAATCTTGATACCGACAAAAAGTACTCCTGGGTCAAGGCGCCGAGGTACGAAGAGAGACCGATGGAGGTCGGCCCGCTGGCAAAGCTACTGGTCGCTTTTGCTTCCGGACACAAGGAGACAAAGGATGCAGTCACACTGGTTCTGAAGCATCTGAACGTCGGCCCCGAAGCGCTCTTCTCGACACTCGGGAGAACCGCAGCCCGGGGGATAGACTGCCTCATCACCGCAGGACAGCTTCCGATATGGCTCCAGCAGCTTGAAGATAATATCGCCAAGGGTGATCTGCGGATTCATAATCCGGACAAGTGGGATCCGGCGAGCTGGCCGGCCGAAGCAGCCGGATATGGCTGGCATGAAGCCCCGCGAGGCGCTCTTGGTCACTGGATCAAGATCAAGGATCAGAAAATACTTAACTACCAGGCTGTCGTACCTTCCACCTGGAACGCTTCACCCCGCGATCACAAGGGACAGCGGGGGCCATATGAAGCCGCTCTGATCGGCACACCGATTGCCGATCCGAATCGTCCTGTAGAAATCCTGCGCACCATTCACTCCTTTGACCCCTGTCTCGCCTGTGCAGTCCATGTTCTGGACGCAACCGGCAAGGAAGTGGCAGTAGTCAAGGTATCCTAAGGGGGGAGCATGAGCGAACCAATAATATTCAAACGATATTACGTCTGGGAACTGCCGGTTCGTGTTTGCCACTGGGTAAACGCACTTTGTGTTGTGCTTCTGTCGATAACCGGGTTTCTCATCGGCTACCCCGTACTCCTTGCAGGGGGTACTGATGCCTACCTGATGGGCTGGACCCGTTTCATTCACTTTGTGGCTGGCTATGCTCTGGTTATAAGTGTTGTCACCCGCCTCCTCTGGTCTCTCAGGGATCACTGCTTCTCCTGCTGGAAAGAGTACTTCCCGTTTCTGACAAAAGAGGGGTGGAAAGAGATTACCGTAATGCTGAAATTCTATTTTTTCATCGACCGGAAAACCCCGGAAGCGGTTGGACATAATCCGCTTGCCGTAACAGCCTATGTTGGGCTCTTCCTGCTCTTTTTCGGGATGTTTGCCACCGGCTTTGCAATGTATGCAGAGTATGCGCCGGGCGGGGTCATGCATTCAGTTCTGAAGCCGGTCTACATGTTCCTCTCAACACCGTCGCTGCATCTGTATCACCACCTGGGGATGTGGCTTATCATCTGCTTTGTCATAAACCATATCTACAGCGTCTGGCTTCTGGATGTAAAAGAGAAGGGCGGCGAAATTACAAGTATCTTCAGCGGTTACAAATATACCACCAAGGTACATGTCTTTTCCGGTGACAAAGAGTGTGACGAAAATGGTTGTTATATTAAGAAGTAGTCAACCTGGCTCGGGGCTGGGGGCTCAGGGCTCGGGGAGCTGGAGTTCGATTTTCTGCTGACTCCTGACCCCTGACTACTGACCACTCTGAAGTCAAAAAATAAATACGATCCTGACAAATTGTAGTAAACTGTGAGCGGGGTGGGCAACCACCCCGCTTTTTTAACATAAGGAGCATCCATGCAACTATCCGGTTCTGAGTGTAAAATAGCTGTCCTTGTCCTTGGGATAGGGAATCTGGTGATGTCTGATGACGGGATCGGGGTTCTCGTGGTGCAGGAGCTGCAGCGCTCACACCGGTTTCCTGCCAATGTTGAGCTGCTGGATGGCGGAACACTTGGGCTTGATCTGCTCCCCAAGCTGGAAAATCTTACCCATCTGCTCATGGTGGATGCGGTTGATACAGGGAGTAGACCCGGAACAGTCGTTACCCTTTCCGGTGAAGAGATCCCGATCGCATTCGAAACAAAGCTCTCCCCTCATCAGATGGGGCTGAAAGACCTTCTGGCCGTGTCCGATCTGATGGGGCACTCCGCTGGCGAGATGGTTCTGATAGGGGTGCAGCCAGGCAGCATTGAAATGGATATGCAGCTCTCCCCTGAAGTTGCTGCTTCAAAGCCGCTGGTGCTGGAAAAGGTGCTGGAACTCCTTGCCGGTTGGGGGGTTCAGGGGGAGAGAATTGTGGATGGTGAATAGGGAATGGTGAATAGTGGATGGTGGTTGGTGAATGGTGGTTGGTGAATAGTGAATGGTGGTTGGTGGAAAGAGAGGTAAGTCATGAGAAGAAAAAATGAAATTACCCGACGCCTTAAATCAGTAATCATACCGGTTATTGCAGCGGCGCTCCTGATTTTCCAGGCAGCATGGGCTGACCCCAAAATTCCGGAAAAGCTTGTCTACAATCTTAGCTGGACCGGGATTCCGGTCGGTATCGCCACCCAGGAGATAACCGAAGACAAGGATTTTCGAAGGATTGTTTCGACCGCGCGCTCCAATGACTGGCTCTCCACATTTTTTCCGGTAGATGACCGGACAGAAAGTCTGCTTGCAAAGACAGGAGCATACCCTGGTGAGGCTCGTAAATTCACCATGCTCTTTAAAGAGGGGCCGCGCGTTCGTGATCGTGAAATCAGTTTTAACAAGGGTGCAAGGCTGGCGAAATATCATGACAAAAAAACAGGTGATCGCCACGAAATCCCGCTGGAACCCGATACATTCGATATATACTCAAGTTTTTATCATGTCCGCCACCAGGCACTTGAGGTCGGAAAATCTATCTATATAAATGTTATCGACAGCAAGAATCTTCACCGGATCGAGATAAGGGTGCTGAAAAAAGAGCGGATCAAGGTGCCAGCCGGAGAGTTCAATACTATCAAGATTGAACCAATGGTAAAACCGGTGGGGGTATTTGAGGGGAAGCGGGGGGCATATATCTGGCTGACTGATGATGAGAGACGGATTCCGGTGAAAGCCCAGACCAAGGTAACAGTCGGAAGTGTGACAGCAGTACTCGCAGGGGGGAGCTTTTAAAGGCAGGTAGAGGGTGAGGCAGGTAGAGGCAGGTTGAGGTTGAGGTAGAGGTAGAGGTTGAGTAGAGGCTGAGCAAGGCGGTTAGACGATTGAGTTATCGAGATGTTGAACTGTTGAAATGTTGAAGTGTTGAGTTTATATTCCCCAGACTCCTGACTCCCGATCCCAGATCCCAGATCCCAGATCCCAGATCCCCGAGCCCCGATCCCCGATCCCCGATCCCCGAGCCCCCAGCCCCCAGCCCCGAGCCCCGATCCCCCAGTTTTCAGTTTACTTACCCCTTTAGCCTGAAGTACTATCCGATCCATGAATTATATCCGCATTTTCTCAGCATTCATCAAAGAGCTCTTTTCGCGTCGGCATATGATAAAGGAGCTGGCGAAGCAGGATTTCCGGAACAAGTATCTAGGCTCCTATCTCGGCATCCTCTGGGCTTTTGTCCACCCGACAGTCTACATCATCATCCTCTGGTTTGTTTTCCAGGTCGGCTTCAAGTCCCAACCTGCCGGTAACGTCCCCTTTGTCCTCTGGATGCTCTGCGGTATCATCCCCTGGTTCTTTTTCAGTGAATGCCTTGGGAGCGCCACAAACTGCATTCTTGAAAATTCCTTTCTCCTTAAAAAGGTAAATTTCAGTGTAGGGATGCTCCCGATTGTAAAGATACTCTCCGCGCTCGTGCTCCACGCCTTTTTCATCGCCATCATCTTCATCATGCTTCTGCTCTACAAGGCACCGATCACCATTCACTGCATCCAGGTCTTCTACTATCTCTTCGCCACAACTGTCCTCCTGCTAGGTCTCTCCTGGCTCACCTCCTCCATAATCCTCTTCTTCCGCGATATGGGGCAGATCGTCACCATGGCTGTCCAGTTTCTCTTCTGGATGACCCCCATCTTCTGGTCCGCGAAAATTCTGCCGGACAAATATCTCAACATGGTCAAACTTAATCCGATCTACTACATTGTCGAAGGTTACCGCGAGAGCTTCATCTATCATGTCTGGTTCTGGGAGCAGCACTACATGCTCACCCTCTACTTCTGGCTGGTCACCGGAGCCATATTCGTCTGCGGAGCTGTTGTGTTCAAACGGCTAAGGCCGCATTTTGCTGATGTAATCTAGAGGCGGTTGAATGGTGAATGGTGGATGGTGGATGGTGGTTGTGTGGGAGCAGGGGCGGAGTCCGGAAAGTGAGGGAAAGGCGGAAATGAAAAGGCGGGAACTGGGAAACGGGGATCGCAAGTGCGAGGATGTAACTTGACTAATCATAATCAATCAGTATGATTATTATATAATCAGGAGGTGACTCATGCAAACAAAAGTACTGACAGCACATGTGCCATTGCCGCTTATGGAAAAAATTGATCAGGTAGCTACCCGTCTGGAGCGCTCCCGTGGCTGGATAGTCAAGCAGGCTCTCTCTGCCTGGATCGATCAGGAAGAGGAGTATCGCCGTTTGACTCTTGAGGCACTGGCAGATGTTGATATGCAAAAAGTCGTTGATCACAAAGTGGTTTCTGCCTGGGTTGACAGCCTTGATACCGATAAGCCTCTGCCGGTTCCTTACTGATGGAACTCAAGTGGACTAATAAGGCTCTTTCTGATCTGGCTCGTTTGTACGAATTTATGGCAGCAGTCAACAGCCAGGCTGCATCCCGTGTGGTTCAGTCGCTGGTGGCAGCGCCAGTCAACCTTATCAAATACCCACGTTTCGGGGAGCGGCTTGAGGAGTTCAACCCCCGTGATGTCCGCCGCATTATTGTGAATAATTATGAACTTCGTTACGAGGTACAAACATCTATAATCTACATTTTGCGACTCTGGCATACAAAAGAGGAGAGGTGAGAG
>JANNRW010000349.1:0-38590 GCA_031401815.1 Geobacteraceae bacterium
TCTGAAAAAGCGCTTGACTTAATCTTTGTCATTCCCGAGGTAGTTATCGGGAATCCAGCATCTAAAAACCTTAAATCTGGATCCCCGATAGAGACATTCGGGGATGACAATCTATAAAGCGCCTTTTTAGAACTAGTCAGGTAAAGACTTTGTTTTTGACTTTCTCCGTGCCTTCGTGCCTCCGTGTGAGTTGCCTTGATTTGTTTTTGATCTGAGCAGTTACAAAAACAGCTGATAATTTTCGCTTTCCCGGCAAGCAAAGTCAACCTTTTCTTGTTTTTGCAATCTGACTTTGCAATCTTGACCATCTGCTCAAATTGGCATAAACTCTTCTGAAAATATCTGTTTCCGGAGGCTTTATGTTCAATCGTCTGTTTAACTCTCTGCTGATTTCAGTACTTCTAGGCTGTTCTGTTGCAGCCGCAGCTGACAAAAATCCTGTAGTCCTGCTGGAAACAAGCCTTGGCAACGTGAAAATAGAGCTTTTTGCAAAAGAGGCTCCGATATCGGTAAAGAACTTTCTTGCTTATGCCGAGAGCGGTTACTATAACGGCACAATTTTTCACAGGGTCATTAAAGGGTTCATGGCGCAAGGGGGGGGCTTGACCGCTGATTTGCAGCCAAAACCGGGCGACAGGGCACCGATCAAAAACGAGGCCGGAAACGGATTCAGGAATGACCGTGGAACAGTTGCCATGGCAAGAACCGGTGTTGTTGACTCAGCGACGTCACAGTTTTTCATTAATCTCGTCGACAACACTTTCCTTAATCAAACGGATGAAACTCCCAGAGGATTTGGCTATGCTGTTTTCGGTCAGGTGATTGATGGGATGGATGTTGCGGATAAAATGGCTGCTGCGCCCCAGAAGCGCAAGAATGCAGTATTCCAGAATGTTCCGGAAACACCGATTGTCATCAAATCTGTCAAGCTATTGAAATAGATAAAAGCAGGTAGAAGGCTGAAGGTTGAGGCTGAAGAATCTGAACCGGTTTTGACCGGCATTTCCTTCAGTCTTCAGCCTTCAGTCTATCCACCTATATAAGGAGTTCCACTACAGATGCTGACCACTTCAGACTTTAAAAAAGGGCTGATCATCCAGCTTGAAAGCGCCCCCTGCATACTTCTTGACATTACTGTCAACTCACCTTCGGCTCGCGGCGCAAATACCCTGGTGAAAACAAAATACCGGAACCTGCTGACCGGACAGGTGCTCGATCGAACTTTCCGATCCGGCGACAAGGTTGACGAGGCTGATTTCGAACGTCACAAGGGACAGTTCCTCTATGCAGATGGCGAAGCAGGTGTTTTCATGGATCTGGAGACGTATGAGCAGTTTGAAATGGGGAAGGATAACTTTGCCCTCCTCTCTCCATACCTTCTTGATGGTGCCGAGGTAACCCTTGGCCTGTTCCAGGGGAGGATGATTAGTGTCGATCTGCCGATGATTGTTGAACTGATTGTTGTTGAGACCCCCCCTGTTCTGAAGAATGCCACGGCAACTGCCGAAACAAAGGAGGCAATCCTTGAAACAGGTCTGAAGCTCAAGGTTCCCCCTTATCTGGAATCAGGAGAGAGAATCAAGGTTGACACAAGGGACGGACGTTTCATCTCAAGAGCATGAACCAAAGGGGAAGAAAAAGTTTGACATTTCATCTGCGAAAATAGTATAAAGTTCATTCTTTCGCCCGGGTAGCTCAGTCGGTAGAGCAGAGGATTGAAAATCCTCGTGTCGGCGGTTCGATTCCGTCCCCGGGCACCACTGGAAATAATAACAGGCAGTTGCGATCAGAATCGCAACTGCCTGTTTTATTTTGAGTCGGCTTTAACCTGGCTAATTCAGGGTTGTTGTTCGATGATCAGAAGCTGAATAAGAGTCAAAGAGTTCAGCAAACTCGGCAGAAAGTTCCTTGAAAGCCATTAACACTTTCGGATCAAAATGTTCCGGCCTGATTTTGTCATCTCCTTCGGTAATCATTTTATAAGCAGTTTCATGGTCACGAGAGGGATCAAAGGGTGTTGACCTGCGTAGTTCGATATAAGTATCAACCAGTAGAACAATTCTCCCTTCAACAGGGATGTCTTCCCCTTGCAGCCTGTTCGGATGTCCGGTGCCGTCCCAATGTTCCATGCAGGTCATGGCAATAGAGGCAGCCATCTGTAACATCGGATAGGTAGTAGCCTTGAGAATGCTGTTTTCGTTTGATGAGTGAGCCTGAATCAGCTGAAAATCATGAGATGTAAGAGAGGCGATTTTCTCTTTGATGGATTGAGGGATAACCCCTTTCCAGGCATCTTGCATTGAGCTTGCCATGGTTATTGTTTCGATGAAATCCTGCTGCATTCCGATTGCTCTGGATATTTTGCTGGAGAGGATGCCAACTCTTGAGTTATGCATGCGGGTGTATTCATTGCGGGATCCTGCGGCCAGTGAAAGGAGCTCGATAACTACCCGGCTCATATTACTGACTACTTCAACAGTTTGAACCAGCTCCTTGCTTGTTTGCCGGAACTCTTTTTCCAGCATGTTTTTGGAAGCGCTCTCCATCTGTCTCTTTCTGTTAAGTCCAACAGCTTTTTCAATCGCATTGCCAAGATCAGGAAGATTCAACGGTTTGACAATAAAATCCGAGGCTCCGCATTTTATGGCAGCCAATGCTGAATCAAGTTCTGCATAACCGGTCATAAGTAAAACAGGCATATCCTGGTCAAAAGTACGAATTTCATGAAGCAGTTCGATACCGGTCATAACCGGCATTCTTATGTCGGTCAACACCAGATCTGCAGGCTCTTCCTGAAGCTTCTTCAGCGCATCTGCGCCATTGGAGAAGGGATAGACCCTGTATCCGGCTTCAGAAAGAAATCTGGAAACAAGATCCACGATGCTCGGTTCATCATCTACCAGAATGATTATTGGCGGGTTTCCACTCTCCATGGCTACTCGCACTTCATCCCCCCCTGGATCCATGCAGCGACCTGCGACTTCCAGGTATCCATCCCGCCTTTTACAAGGTCAGTCTCTTTCTTCCCCCCCGGAAGAGCGCCACTCTTCGGAGTAGCCCCTTCGATACCCCACAGCACACGAGGATCCTCGAAAAGATGCTTTTCCATCTGCCTCGAATTCAACCTGCTGCTCTTGAATTTGGCATGCAGGGCTGTTTTAATGGTTTCGCAGGATTGTCTGGCATCCATCCCGGAAGTGTAAAGACCGGGCATGGCAAACCACTCATCCGCTTGATGAAAACCGGTTATTCCGCCAGTATGGCAATGCAGGCAGGTGTCAGGAGAACGGTCTTTATGATCCTTGAAGGACAATCCGCCACGCTCCTTTTCAAAGAAATCATGGCAGATGGTACAAGCTTTCACCTGGAACTTGGCGTGCAGATGGGTGCTGAATTTACTGTCGTCAGCCATGGCATGTGTGCTACAGATCAACAGTGCGGCAATAATCAATTTTTTCATTTTATCCTCCCGAGTGTCTTCTTATAATATTTTAAACTTAGATTTTGTCAAATTTACCCTAAAGTCGCGCATTAATACTACCCCAATTTGAGCTGGTACTCCAGACATAGCTGTAGACATCACTTGCCACCAACTGCTTGTCATGCTCCGTGAATGGCGGTGATGGCAGCAGCATGTACAGCTTATCAAGAATAAACGTCTCCACCTCGGCCTGTGTCTGCTCCTTCTGTGTCCACTGCTCCAGCGGCGCGAGAAGCCGTTGCAGCTCTAGGAGCAGATCGCGGCTGCCCAGCTTCAATTTCTCCCGATCTGCTTTGCTGAGATCTTTTTTCAGAAGCAGGCTGAACAGAGCATACTCCTCCTCGGTCAAGCCCTCCTCAACGGCCTTGCGCTGCTCTTCGTCCAGGCTGGCCGCGAAAGCCGCCAAACGAGCGAACGTCTCTTCGATCGTCACCCGATCCTTTTCCCGGTTATAATCAGCGATGATCTCCTGGTAGCGCTTGTAGTAATCCATCAGCAGAGGATTGCGCTTCAGCATCTGCGCCAGCTTATGTTCCACGAGCTCCTTGATGTCCTGCAGGGCAGTCGCTTTCCTTTTGATCTTTTTGGCAAACTCATTACGCAGCTTTTCCAGATCGATCGTACTCAGATCGTAAAATTTCCCTTCGTCGCCAGGATCAGCAGCGATTGACTGGGTTCTGATTGCTTCGTTAACTATCCGGTGCAACTCTTTAAGCAACTCTGTTACATCGGCGGTATCACGACGCTCGGTCAGCTTTTTGTAAATCGCCTCGATGTTGTCATGACGTTCGGCATAGAGCAGCGCTGCCGGCTCCATCAGTAACCCCTTGAAGCGGATGAACACCTGCCTGGACATGATCTCGAATCTTCGCTTGGCTTCATCGGTGGTATAGACTGCCTCCACTGCATCAGCCAGCGCCTTGATGCGAAAGAACCCCTTTGTGCCAATCAACCCTTCTGGATCAAAACCAAGACCGCGCAGATGCGTCTCGGTCTCCTCGATGGCAGAGAGCAGCGCCGTGACACGCTCCTCTATCGGTGCGACAATCTCTTCTCCGCCGCTCTCGCCGTCACCAAGGGCATACTGTGCCAGAGCTTCCCGCAGGCTCTTCAGCATGCCGTTATAGTCCACGATCAGGCCGAAATCCTTGCCAGGGTAGCGGCGATTGGCACGGGCGATGGCCTGCATCAGTGTATGGGCCTTCATCGGTTTGTCGATGTAGAGAGTCGAGAGACACTCCACATCAAAACCGGTCAGCCACATGGCGCAGACAATGGCAATGCGGAAGGGGTGGTCAGGGTTCTTGAAGGCAGTTTCCACATCGACCCGCTTGCCGTCCGCGGTCTCGAACCCTTGCTTCATGATGACCCGGTGGGGAATGATGTCGAACTTCCATTTCTTGAACTCGGCCACTTCGCCCTGAGCTTCACTGATGATTATCTCGATGATGGTGCTTTCCAGCCAGGCAGCCTGTGCCGTTAACTTGACTCGTTGCTCCATGTACAGCTGCTTTATTTCGTCATCCAAGCATTTTTGCAGCTTTGCCTCAAGTTTGAGTATTTCCTTGCGCACCGCTGCCAGCTTCTTTTGCCACCGAGGGAGTATCAGCTTGTGCATCCGGGCACAGGTAACCTTGTCGATACAGACCAGCATCGATTTGCCCGACTCCCAGCGGGTGGATGCATGCTCCACAAAATCATTGGCCAGCTTCTCAAGGCGATCATCGGCGGTGATCACCTCGTAATCCTTCCCCAGCAGCTTTTCCAATAGCGACGTCTGATCCTGGTCCAACTCAGCTTTTGCGATGGCATCGGCAATCTTGTCGTTCAGGTCCAACCTGGCAATCCCCAGTTTCTCTCCCCGGCTTTCGTAGACAAGCTTTACTGTTGCGCCGTCCTCTTCAGAGCGCTTAAAGTCGTAGGTAGAGACATAACCGCCAAATATCCGCTTGGTCAGATTGTCGTTCTTGAAGAGCGGCGTGCCGGTAAAGCCGATGAAAGCGGCATTGGGAAGTGCCAGGCGCATATTGCGGGCCATCTTGCCGGCCTGGGTACGATGGGCCTCGTCGGAGATGACAATGATGTCGTCCCGCGTGCTGTAGGGCTCAGCCGGGTTAACGTTCTGGTTGAATTTGTGGATCAGGCTGAAGATGTAGCGGTGGTTCTGTTTGAGCAGTTGTTCCAGTTCTTTGCCTGATGCAGCCCGAGGCGTATTGTCATCAGCAAAGCCGCAGCCGACGAAGGTCCGGTAGATCTGGCTGTCCAGGTCGTTGCGGTCAGTCATCAACACAAAGGTAAATTTACTCGACACGGTGCGCCGGATCTTCTCGGCAAAGAATGCCATGGAATAAGACTTGCCACTCCCCTGTGTGTGCCAGAAGACCCCCAGTTTGCCGAGGTCCGGATGTGCCGCCTCCGGCAGCAGCAGCGTGCGCGGCGCTTCTGCTGCCACCAGCGCTTTCATGCTCTCATCAGTCGCCTTCTCCCAGGGCAGTTCGATCACCCGGTATTTCAGCCGCTCTTCCAGGGGGATCAACAGTTTCAGATCTTCTTGTCTCTTGGCCGCTACCACGGCGTTGTTGACCCCCATCACCTGATGATTGCGGGCTACAACCTTGCGGGTTGCTCCCGGCTTGCTGTTATCAAAGAGTATGAAGTTCTCGACGATATCCAGCAACCGCTCCTGTGCCAGCATACCGTTCAGCAGCACCTCGGCTTCGACGCTCCCTTTGTCCCGCTCGTCCAGCCTTTTCCACTCGCCAAAATGCTCCCACTGGGTGGTGATGGAGCCGTAGCGTGCCCGGTGGCCGTTACTGACGATCAGGAAGGCGTTGTGATGGAAGGCGTGGGCAATGACGTGTTCATCCAGATAATCCTGCAAGTTGCCGTCAAAGCCGCCGCGGATGTTTCGGTAGACCGCCTTCAGTTCGATGAAGACCAGTGGCAGACCGTTGACGAAGCAGACCAGGTCAGCCCTGCGGTTGTAGTTGGGAGAGCGCAGTCCGGTGATCTTCATCTCCCGGACGGCTACAAAGCGGTTATTCGGCTGGCCGTTGGTGGTGCCGTTGCGGAAGTCGATCACCCGAGCCTGTGCATGGCGCAGGGTGCCGTTTGCCTCCCGGTAACTGACCGGTACCCCGTCGCGGATCATCTTGTAGAAGGCCTGATTGTGTTGGTGGAGTGAGCGGGAAAAGTCGTGATATGAGAGTTTAGTGACAGCTTCTTCAACTGCCTTCTCCGGCAGTTCGGGGTTCATCCGGGCAATGGCGCTCCGCAGGTCACGTTTCAGCACCACCTCGCGGGCGTCTGCCCTGCCAAGGCTGCCGTCAGGGCCGAAGGTCTCCTGGTTCCAGGCGTAGACATTCTCCCAGCCAAGTTCCTTTTCCAGATGCTCGGCAAAGGTGGCCTGCACCAGCCGGTCTTCGCTGTTTATGTCGGTGATCATGGCAGTTTCCTGAGACGTTGAACAAAGTTCATGGAGACCTCACAGCGACTTTTTAGTTGAATGTAGCTACATTCAGAGTTATTTTGAACCCATGACAAAGAAAAAGATCACTTCTGAAACAGACTGGAACAGAGTCATAAACATGACTGACGAAGAAATTGATACGTCAGATATTCCAGAGCTACGCGACGACTTTTTCAAGAATGCCCAGATCCGCTGGCCTGCCAGTAAGGAGCCGCATAGTAAAACATTTTCCCATTATTGAAAGTTTTGTGCAGGGGCTGCCCCTGTTTCCAGACCGGGACTACCCGATCGGCGTTGGGCTTCTGGGACTACCCGGAGGCCCTTCGTTTTTACATTTTGGTTCAGTTTATTGGCTCACCATTGGTTCATTATTGGCTCATTCGCCGATGCCTACACTCCGTATTTACAGCATGTTACAGGCTATATTGGCTCACTTCTAAAGGAAATGCTTTAAATTTACCTGAAATTGAGCCAAAATATATAACCTCAAATTTTTGTTTTTGTGATATATTTTACTCGAAAGTAATATTTTTTATTGACACAGCATTACGATAACATTATAAGCACATCAAGTTTACTACCCCAACGCTTTCGAGCTTGGGCGCGGGGCAGATAAAGCCCCTGCTAATATAAAATGGATTGGGACTACCCGATCGGCGCTAGGCTTCTGGGACTACCCGGGGGTCTTTCGGCTTTTTAAGGGTGGATTTTCAGTCCGAATCCTTTCGCTGCACCATAACCATTCTTGTAGAATTTCTTCCGTAAAATGTCCATTGACCTGTTTTCCTGCCCGGGCCTGAGAACAGAAATGCCCACAGGACGCGCTGTCAGATCGGCAAATTGCAATCCTTCCGAATTGGTTTTCTTGTCGGCAATAATGATGTCAAAAGGTAGCGGCTTGCCGAATTGATTATCTCCGTCACAAATCCGTCTGAATTCCAACTCAAGCTCTGTATCCTCTTTTGCTCCTCGTGATTCGCACACAATATACGTAAGCCGGTCATCCTGGTCCTTTCCTCTCAGCAGCCGGTAAATCCGCTCAAGCCCGTATTCCATTGCCAGATGATAGGGATTATCCGGTTCTGAATATCTTGCGGCCAGCCGTTTCTTCTCGATCACCACTGCAATCAGGAAAAAATCAGCCTGCTCAATTATATCGGTCAGCGAGTCCATGAACAATTCACGGGCTTCTTTTCCAAGCATTGAAAATGCCCCTTGCTTCTTGCGAATATCACGTTCATGAAGGATTACCATGTCATGACCGAATGTCTTGAATTTGAGCTTCCGCAGTTTTGGAGCAATTACATCTGCATAATCATCCTTACGGAATATGCAAAATGAGAGCACGAACAACGGGTAATCCGGATTGATCGACTCAAGGCTGTGATCGCCGCTTTCATCGACATAGACGATGTAATCGCTGAATGTGGATTTAACCGAATCACTCATGGTTGGCACTCTCGAATATTGGCAAAAGCCACGCAGTCCTTGGCAAGCTCGGGGAAGTCGGCTGTTTTGCCGGTGACTGCCCGGAGTGACTTCTTGTCTCTTATCTGACCTTCAAGGCTCATACGCCCTCACATTTACTCTTACGCCTATCCTACTATCGGAAGGCTACTTTTGCACTCAGGGTACCCGGAACAACCCAAAAACTGCGAACCGGCATTTTTGCCCTGCTTTGCTGTGCGGAGAACCATCGGCTTGCCGCACAAAAGGCAAGGCGGAAAGTTTGGTTTTTCATCCGACGGATCGGTCGGATCGGACCTATCCGTCGGATAATTGCGCCTTTTAATCCGCGCCGCTGCCAATTGCTCGCTGTAGCCGCCTTCGTTAACAAAAGAACGCTCCAGCCCGGCAATTTGCTGATCCAGGAGGTAATTGGCCTGGTGGATCAGGCAGATGAGCGCATTGGCGACCACTGCGGGGTCAGGGTGGTTCAGCCAGGGAGAGTAAGCTGCACCATCATCCGACGGATCAGTCGGATCGGACGGATCTGACCGATGATGAAGCTTCTTACCCACATCCCGCACCGCCTTTGCCTCAGCATCATCCTTTGTCCACTGCCGCTTGCTCCGCTGCCGCAGAAAATCTTCGTAGTCCAGCAAAAGCTCATCCAGACTGGCGCGGGCAACATTCACCAGCCGCAGCTCGGTCTGGCTGGAGGTCGCCGAGGCCCGGCTCCCCTCGGCGATGTTCTGCCTGCCACTGCGGGCCGCCTGCACCATCTGGTCAACCAGGCGTGAGCGCTTGTCAATGAAGCGCTCGCAGAATGATACCGTGGCATCGTAGATGACCGTGGTTGTCTGAAAAGAGCGCAGCGAGCGGTAACCGCCGCTCGGGCGGAGTTTTTTGTAGGGGGTGTTCCCGTTCATACGCTTATCTCCCCACTCATCAATTTCGGCAGCAGCAGGTCGCGGGCGGTACGGAGTTTGTCGTTGTAAATGCCCAGGTTCCGCAACTGAGTGAACATCGGCAACACATAGTCGCTGAACAGTGCTTGCATTTTGCTGTTCGGCACAACAACCTCAATCTTGTGGACTACCTTCCGATCAAGAGTTGGGACTGAAACGCCGCCGTTGTACTGGTCAAGTCGCAGTGACGACAGCAGGAAAAAGGCAAATAGCGGTGATACTCGCCGGAACTCCTTGACCCACAAGGTCGTATTAAGTGGCCAGTAGTCTTCGTGAACATAATGTACTTTGCCGAGCGACCCGCTTCGACCGGTGACAACGCCGGGCGCTTTTGCCTTGGCAACATTGTGGGAGCCATTTACACCGGTTGAAGCATAAATCGGGACCGATCCGTCAGATCTGTCCTGGCTGGGCAGATCAAATCCACGCTGCAGAACAAGAGCCGATTCGAGAGGCATCCTCTCCCACCCCTCCGGCACACCATCCACAATGCGGGTATGCTCATAACCGGGGAAGCGCAGGCGCACGAACCACTCCTGGTGAAGCTGTCGCGCCGCATCCTCCAGCAGCGCCATCCGCCGCCGGTTGTTTTCGATCAGGTCGTCGTAGGTGGAGAGGATGGAGGCGATTTCATGCTGAGCTTCAATAGATGGAAAACGGACGGGAAGCTCTGAGACAATGCCAGCACTTAGATTAAGCATCGTCGTCCCGATTGCGTGTTGCAGTAACCATTGCACGACATGACCTTGCTCCATGAAATAGTATAGATATTCTGGAGCTAGTTTTTTCCCGTTGAGCTCAATCTTGAGGCAACCAGTTCCACAGAGCCAACCCTCTTGATCTGGCCTGATGAAAGCCCGCTTTGTAATCTCTCCCCGACGTGGCAGAACAATTGTTCTTGGTTTAACTTTATGGCGCTCTAGACGATTCGCCATATTTTCTGAAATAAGCGCAATAGATTCGACAGATACTCGCCCATCAGCTATGTCTTTGGGCATAATAACCGGTATGCCTTCGGATTGATAATCTGACTGATGGAGTTGTGCTCCAAAAAGACCAGTCTGTATCAGCCCACCATCGCTTTTAGCTAATTCTCCCAGAGTTGAGTCCTGCCACTTCATATCCCTAACTCCTCAAAATTCTCCTGCCCTTTCTTTTCCGTTCGCCCTGAGCTTGACGAAGGGTAAACGGAAAAGCGTGGTTCGACTGTTCGACAAGCTCACAGCTCACCACGATCGGAGAAAGAACGTTAACAAATAGCTGATTCTTTTTTACAGTTCCTTAATTAACTCCTGCGCCCTGTTATCCCGTTCGCCCTGAGCTGTGAGCTTGTCGAACAGTCGAAGGGCGCATTTCGATCTTGCCAGCCTGGAAACCTCAGCCCAGTCACCACGCATCATCGCCTCTTTTTTTGCCCTGCTCCACCCTTTTATCTGCTGCTCAGCTGCGAGAGCCTCTTCTCGGGTGCCAAATGTCTCGTTGTAAACAAGTTGCACTGGACGACGTTTGAATGTGTAACAGGAAGTTATTACGCCCTGGATATGCTCTGCCAGACGTTTTTCAAGATTATCGGTATGTCCGGTGTAATAGCTTTCATCTGAACATTTGAGAATGTAGACGTGGAAGGCCATGAGATCTTTTCCTTTAATGCATCTTCCATTCACCCTTCGACAAGCTCAGGGCGAACGGAAGATAGCAAGTATTTATGATGGAAAAACCTGAACTCCACAGTTATTCATATCCCCAACTCCTCAAAATTCTCCTGAATCCGCGCCGCCAACTCAACCGCCTCCCGATTCAAATCGGCCAGCTCAATGTGAATATCCTTGAGGGTCTGTTCGAAGTCGAAATCCTCATCCACTTCGGGCGGGGCTACCCCCACATAGCGGCCAGGGGTCAGACTCCAGTCAGCAGTCTCGATCTCGGCTCGGCTGACCACCTTGCACAGTCCCGGCACCGCGACCATCTCGGCAGCGGGGAAACGCTCCTGCAGCCAGTGTATCTGCCGGTGGAAATAGACTGCCAGCTTGAGCTGCTCCACGGCCTGTTTGCGCAGCTCGTCAAGCTGCTTCAGCCGCTTGCGGTCGGTGATTTCAGCATCGGCAGCAGCCAGTTTGTACAGCAGGTCAACCTGCTTTACCAGCCCTCTGGCAGCCTCTGCCAGCGGGTCAAAGGCCAGCCGGGCAGCGTGCTGCGCCGCGTTTGTTGCCGGCAAAGCGGCGCTGAATTGCACCACAAAGGCTTCAAGCTTGGTCGTGAAATCCGACCGATCAGCCCGATACGCCCGATCCGACGGATCATCAAGCTCGCCCAGCGCAGCCTCAAAAGCTGCCAAAGCAGCAGGAATTGCCGCTGCCTCTTCGCAGAGCGCCGCTAAATACCCCCGCACCAGTCCAAGGAACCGCTCCTGCTGGCCCCGATACAGCCAGACAATGGCGGTCAGATTGGCGAGCTGCTCCGGGCTGAAGTCGTAAATCTTGCGGGTGACCTTGCGATAGATGTTGCGGGCGTCCAGCATCAGGACGGAGTCCAGCCCCCTCACCCCGACCCTCTCCCCCGATGGGGGCGAGGGAGAAGTTTTTTTGCCCTTGTCGAAGAACCACAGCTCGCACGGCACGGTGCGAGTGTAGAAGAAGTTGGAACGGATGGCGATCATCACGTCCACATCGCCGGTTTCAACGAGCTTGCGCCGCACCTCGGCCTCGCCATGGCCGCCGCTGGAAGCCTGCGAGGACATTACGAATCCGGCCCGACCTTTCGGCCCGAGGTAGCTGTAGAAGTAGGATATCCAGAGGTAGTTGCCGTTGCTGACTTTCTTCGCCTTGTTCACCCCCGGCAGGCCGAAGGGGAGGCGGCGGTCATCCTTGACCTTGTCCGCATCCACCATGTCCACGTTGAAGGGGGGATTGGCCATGACGAAGTCGCACTCTCCATAAAGGGTATGCTCATCCTGATAGAAGGTGTTGGCCTCACGGATGTCCCCTTCCAGCCCGTGTACTGCCAGGTTCATCTTTGCCAGGCGGATGGTGGTGCCGGTCTTTTCCTGGCCGTAGAAGGTGACCTTGTGGCCGGTCTCCTGGCCGTGGCTTTCGATGAAGTGACTGCTTTGTACGAACATGCCGCCGGAGCCGCAGGCCGGGTCGAGGACAGTGCCGTGATCCGGCTCGATGACATTGACGATGGTCTGCACCAGCGAGGGGGGGGTGAAGAATTCGCCGTTGTCCTGTGCCCCCTGCATGGCGAACTTCATCAGGAAGTATTCGTAGATCCGGCCAAAGATATCGCCGCTGGCAGTGCGCAAAGCTGCGGAGTCGAAGGTGCGGAGGATATCTTCCAGCAGCTTGTCTTCGAACTTGTCGTACTCCTTGGGAAGCTGGCCCTTGAGCGGCTCGAACTCCGCCTCGATGGCGTTCATCGCCTCTACCAGTGCGGTACCAAGACTGGTGCCGGTGGGGAGCTTCAGCAGGTAGTCGTAGCGGCTATTCTCCGGCAATAACAGCGCCCGACGTTTGATGAAGTCGCCCTTAACCAGTGGGCGGTTCGGCATCTTGCCAACTGCCTGGTCGGCTTTGATCTGCGCCAGGGCGGCCTCATATCGGTTGCTGGCATGGCGCAGGAAGATGATCCCCAGCATCGGCATGCAGTATTCGCTGGAGGTCAGCTTGGAGTTGGCGCGGAGCTGGTCGGCAGCCTCCCAGAGCTGGGTTTCTATCTGTTCGATGGTGTTGGCGGTCATGTTTTGGTAGCTCCAATAAAGAAGAGGGATACTCCCTTGCCAGATGTTGCCCAGGTTTATAACATTGCAGCATCATTACTTCAATCAGTTCTAACAATTAAGGGGGTATCTGTTTTCAGATACCCCCTCCTTGAAACTTCAGATTATGTTGCAAGGCATCACTCCACCGTGACACTCTTGGCAAGGTTGCGGGGCTGATCAACATCGGTACCTTTCAGAACAGCAATATGGTAGGCAAGGAGCTGTAGCGGTACACAGAGGAGAAGGGGGGTCAACTCTTCACTTGCTTCCGGAATCTCGATGACCATCTCGGCTTTTCTGCGAATTTCATCATCCCCTTTTGTACAGAAAGCGATCACTCTTCCGCCGCGAGCTATTACCTCCTCCATGTTGGAGACGACCTTCTCGTAAGTACTGCTTTTCGGCACCAGCACAACAACCGGCATGTTTTCGTCAATAAGCGCAATCGGGCCATGTTTCATCTCGCCGGCCGGATACCCTTCGGCGTGTATATAGGAGATCTCCTTTAGTTTCAGCGCCCCTTCCAGGGCGATGGGATAATTCATCCCCCGACCGAGATAAAGGAAATCCCGTGCGTTCATGAAGCGGCGGGCGACTTTTTCCATTTCAGCATCAAGCTTCAAAGTCTCTTCGAGAAGTGTGGAGGAGTGCAGGAGTTCGGCAATCAACTGGCGGCCACGTTCCCTGTCTAGCACCCCTCGCATACGGCCAAAATGAATCGAGAAAAGTTGCAGGGCTATCAGCTGGGTTACGAAAGCTTTTGTAGAGGCTACGCCGATTTCCGGCCCGGCGTGGGTATAAATGACTCCATCTGCTTCTCTTGCTATCGAGGAATCAACAACGTTGCAGATGACCAGGGCTTTGGCTCCCCTTGATCTTGCTTCACGCATGGCTGCAAGCGTATCAGCTGTTTCGCCTGACTGGGAGATGAGAATTATGAGTGTCTTGTCGCTGACAACCGGATTGCGATAACGGAACTCAGAGGCGATGTCAACTTCGACCGGAATCCGGCAGTGCTCCTCAATCAGGAATTTGCCGATCAGCCCGGAGTGCCAGGAGGTGCCGCAGGCAACGATACAGATTCTGTCAACCTTTGCCAGATCTTCCGGTAACAGACGGAGCCCTTCCAGGAAAACATCCCCCTCCTCCTCCAGAAGCCTTCCGGCAATGGTATCGCGTATGGCTCGGGGCTGTTCGTAAATCTCCTTCAACATGAAGTGCTTGTAGCCATCCTTCTCTGCCATGTGGGAAGACCAGTCAATGTGACGCGGCTTTTTGTCGAGCCTCTCACCACCAAGCGTTGAAAACTGCGGCTGTTCATTTTCACAAAACAGGACCAGCTCTCCATCTTCCATAAAAACCATCTCACGGGTATGAGAGAGTATCGCCGGAATATCGGAAGCCACGAAAAACTCGCCAATGCCGATTCCGACCACCATGGGTGATCCCTGCTTGGCAGCTATCATTGTGCCGGGCTCATCCTCGCAAAGTATGCAGACGGCATAAGCTCCTCGCACCTCTGCGAGCCCCTGGCGAACCGCTGATTCAAAGCCGTTGCCATCTTTAAGCTTCTCTTCGATGAGATGGGAAATCACCTCGGTATCGGTCTCGCTTTTGAAAACATGGCCCAAGGCATTCAGGGAGGCTTTTAGCTGAAGGTAGTTTTCAATTATGCCGTTATGAACGAGAATAATTGAACCGGCTTTGTGAGGATGGGCATTAATTTCCGATGGCCTTCCGTGCGTAGCCCAGCGGGTGTGGCCGATACCGATTGAGCCGTGAAGGGGGTTATCTGCCAATAGCCGTTCAAGGTTGACCAGTTTGCCTTCGCTTCTGGCAACTTCCGAGCATCCATCTGTTATGGTACAGATACCGGCTGAATCATAACCTCGATATTCAAGGCGTCTCAGCCCGTCGAGAATGATCGGGGTGGCTGGTTTTTCTCCAATATATCCTACAATTCCACACATTGGTTACCTCAGGCTCCAGGCTCCAGGCTCTAGGCTCTAGGTCTAGGCATAGTTTCTTTGAAACTCCGCGCTTTAATAATTTCAGCTGTTCAAACCATCTTGCCTCATATTTGCATCCTTGCCCCGAGCCCAGAGCACAGAGCCTATTGCCCCGAGCCCAGAGCCCGCTTCTTCACCCACCCCTCCTTGTTTATCTGGGGTGAGCGGGCAATTACGAGTGAATCCGGAGGCACATCCTTGGTCACGGTGGTTCCGGCTGCTATTAGTGATCCGGCTCCTACAGTGACCGGAGCAACAAGCTGGACATCGCTCCCGACAAAAACCCTGTCACCGATAACGGTTTTGTGTTTGTTGACGCCATCATAATTACAGGTGATTGTCCCGCAGCCGATGTTGACATCCCTGCCTATTTCAGCATCCCCCAGATAGGTCAGATGTGATGCTTTTGAGCCTTCACCCATGACAATCTTCTTGGTCTCAACAAAGTTTCCTATCTTGACATGGGCCCCAAGCCGGGAACCTGGGCGCAGATGTGCCATGGGACCAACTGCTGAGTCATCGCCAACTTCAGCCTCAGTAAGAACCGAACCGGCCTTGATAATGACTTTATCTCCGATCCTGCAATCACGGATAACCACCCCCGGCTCAATGAGGGTGCCGCTGCCTATAACGGTCTTCCCGTAAATATGTACATTCGGATAAATGGTTGAATCCCTGCCAATAACAACGCCAGATTCGATATATGTTGTTGCCGGATCGATCAGGGTGACCCCGTCCAGCATCAGTTCATTATTGATGCGACGACAAAGTGCGGCAGCAGCAACTGCAAGCTGCTGTCGGTCATTTACCCCCATCACTTCAGTTGAATCTTCTATTGAATACGCCAGACAGAGCTGATTAGTCAAAGATGCCTCTTTTATGATATCAGTCAGATAGTACTCTTTCTGAAGGTTATCGTTTTTCAGTCGCGATACAGCCTTGAACAGGAAATCAGAAGCAACGCAGTAGATTCCTGAATTGATTTCCAGAATCTCACGCTCTTCAGATGTTGCATCCCTCTCCTCCACTATTCTCGTAATCCTGCTCCCTTCGCGCTTGATGATTCTGCCATAACCGTAAGGGTTCTTCAGATGGGTGGTCAGTACGCTGATTACTGCACCTCTGGAGAGATGAGACAAAAGCATTGCCTGAAGCGTTGATGCCTTTATCAGGGGCGCGTCCCCGCAAAGGATCATAATAGTGCCGCTGAAACCCTCCAGCACAGGTCGGGCAGACAGTACCGCATGGCCGGTACCAAGCTGATCTGCCTGCCGGGCAAAAAGGATGGTGTCATCATCTCCAAAAAACTCTTTCACCTTCTCTTCCTGATGACCAACAACCAGGGTTATCAGCTCTGCTCCGGCGCTCTTTGCCGCCTGAACCGGCCAGGAAAGCATCGGCCTCTCTCCAAGGGGGTGCATCACCTTTACCAGATCGGACTTCATCCGCGTCCCCTTGCCTGCGGCAAGAATTATAGCTGCAACACTCATTGTGAAAACCTCTCTTTAGGTAACTGCTCAGATCAAAAACGAATCAAGGCAACTCACACGGAGGCACGAAGGCACGGAGAAAGTCAAAAACAAAGTCTTTACCTGATTAGTTCTAAAAAGACTAAATCAAGCGCTTTTTCAGAACGAATCAAGGAGTCTTTATGGTTTACCACAAAGGTTTTGGTCAGTCTTTATTCAGGTTTTCTCTGTGCCTCTGTGCCTCCGTGTGAAACTGATTTTGAATTTCTGATTTATGACCTGAGTAGTTACCGCTTTTGTTAAAAAGGAATTTCCGCACTGGCAAAAAATACGCCGAGCTGATCCTTGCCTGACAGGATCGGGGGGGTGTCGAGGGGCCAGTCCACCCCGATGTCAGGATCATTCCAGAAGATGCACCGCTCATCTGCCGGTGAATAGTAGTCGGTGGTCTTGTAGAGAAACTCGGCGAACTCGCTTAACACAAGGAACCCATGGGCAAAGCCGACCGGAATCCAGAGCTGCCGCCGGTTCTCGGCAGAGAGGCAAAAACCCGACCACTGCCCGTAGGTAGGTGAGTTGCGGCGGATGTCTACAGCAACATCAAAGACCTCACCGCTGGTGCATCTTACGAGTTTCCCCTGCGCCGCAGGTGGCATCTGGTAATGAAGACCCCGGAGTACGCCGCGCATGGAACGGGAGTGATTATCCTGGACAAACGTAACGTCAAGCCCGGTTATCTCGGAAAAACCCCTCTGATTAAAACTTTCGTAAAAAAAGCCGCGATCATCTCCAAAAACTCGGGGTTCAATCAGGAGTAATCCCTCAATCTTGTTGCCGGTCACTTGCATTTATTCCCTGCTCCACTCTTTTTTGCTGTTTGAAAGCATCTAAAATAACTTTATTCAGGGATGGATGCAAATCTTTTCACCTTTACATGACCGGCTCTTCCTATTATAGTTTCCAACCGGAGAGCTCATGGGAATTCAGGAAGATATAGCATTTCTTGAACAGAATATCTCGGAACTGATTGTAAAGTACGAACAGTACTTTCTCGGGATCGAAAAGCGTGAACCGCTGAAGTTGCATGATGATATCGAACTCTTCATAAGACGCTACAACACAGCCACGATCTTCAACACAATGCACAAGTTCAGATTCAATACTCTTGTAGCCAAATTCAACAGCTACAAGCAGTACTGGACGCGAATCAACCGCCTTATAGAGGATGGCAAGTACTCACGTGATCGCTTCAAAATGGCCAGACATCTTGCAGAAGGGGCTCTTCGGCCTCCAGCCGGTCATTATGAAAAGCATCCCGATAATCATCTGGAAATCGTCTACCAGAGCTACCTTGAAGCAAGACGCAGCTGCAATCTCCCTACCGATCAGATAAATCGTGAAGCAATGTTTTCACTAATAAACAAGCAGCGAGCAGCGCTTATCAGCAGACACCAATGCGCAGATGTGGAGTTCAGGGTCGTGATAGAGGACGGGGCTCCCAGGCTGAAGGCGCGACCGGCAAAAAAGTAGTCCGGAGACCCGTCCAGTGCAGATAACTCTTGTTGCCATTCATCCTGCCCGATCTCCCCAGTCACTCCCTCTGGCTAACGCTTTTCTGGCTGCTACCCTGCTTGAATCATCCAGGCTTTCAGGCAGGGTGAAGGTGACTCTGCTCGACCTGTTCTGCGAGCAGGGGGTTGAAGAGTCGATAGCCGCCATAACTGCCACAAGAGCTGACATGGTAGGGTTCTCCGTATACCTCTGGAACCGGGGGGAGAGCATAGCCATTGCAGGAAGGCTGCGACTCGAAGCAAAACAGCTGATTCTTTTTTGCGGTGGGCCGGAAGCAACCGCTGATCCTGTTAAACTTCTTGCCGAAGCACCATTCAACTTTATTGTTGCTGGTGAAGGTGAAGGCCCGCTCCCGGATATTGTTGCATGCATTCTTGATAATGGCGATTTATCTGTAGTGCCGGGCGTTGCCAGGCTTGATGATGCGAAATATCTCTTTACCCCTCCACTGCATCCGGGAGATCCGGACAGCATACCGTCTCCATTTTTATCAGGTATTTTGAAGCCGGCAGAGTACCAGGGATTTCTCTGGCAGTTGTCCAGAGGGTGTTGCTTTGACTGCGACTTCTGCTTTGACGCCAAAGATCAGCGTGGGGTAAGGCGCTTCGGGATTGAGCGGATAGCAGAAGAGCTCTCCTGGTTTGTCGAGCAGGGGGTGTCTCAGGTGTTTGTCCTTGACTCGACCTTTAATCAGGACAAAAAACGCGCTGCTGCAATACTTGGGCTGATTGCCGAAAAGGCCCCTGATATTCACTTTCACTTTGAAGTCAGGAGCGAATTCATTGATCGAAAACAGGCAAAGCTTTTTGCAGCCACGAGATGTTCTTTGCAGATAGGTCTTCAGAGCTGTAGCCCCGATGTCCTGAAAAATGTCAACCGGAGCTTTGACAGAGATGATTTCATCCGCCGGATCGGGTTTCTTGAGGAGGTCGGTGCCATCTTCGGTTTTGACCTGATCTATGGGCTTCCGGGGGATACTCTGGCAGGTTTCAGGGAGAGCCTTGATTTTGCTCTTTCGCTATATCCGAATCATCTGGACATCTTTCCGCTGGCAGTTCTTCCCGGCACAAAACTGGCGGCCAGAAGTCAAAGTCTTGGTCTTGACCACCTCTTGTCCCCTCCGTACAGCCTGCTGGCGTCACCGACCTTTACTGCTTCAGATATGGTTATTGCCGCAAGAGTTGCCAATGCGTGCGATATTTTCTACAGCCGGGGGAGAGCTGTTGCCTGGTTTGCCAGTATAACCGCAGGGCTTGGGATCTCCGCAAGCACCCTTTTTGAGGAGTTTGCCGCTTACCTTGAAAGAGACGGCAACCCTTTACGGGAAGAGGCAGAGCTGACTGATAACGAAATCTGGAAAATGCAGAGAGATTTCCTGAAAGAAGCATTTATTGGCAGAGAAGCTGCTGATCTTCTTTTAATTGCCCTTGATCTGGTGGATTACAACCATCACTATGCATCTGCACTGATGGCAGTCCCTCCGAACCCTCCGGATGATCTGGAACTCCAGCAACTGCTGTTCGCAGATCTGCCACTCTCCCTTGCCGGTTCGGCAAGCCTTGCAATTTTCAACTATGAAATACTGGAAATTCTGGAAGCCGGAGCGCCGGATCTTGAAGAGTTTGTCAGCTACTACTCCCCTGATGGATCTTTTGCCGTCATCTACCCAATAAATGGTGAAATAGCTACAGAATCACTTATAAAACCTTACTATCTGCTGCTCGAACTTCTTGACGGAAAAACTCCTGTCGGTCAGCTTGCATCCCGGCTCGATATTCCTGCTGATGAAGCTGCTTCCTTCCTTGAATTTGCTGTTCTTCAAGGGGTAGCGATTTTGCCGTGGAACTCTTTTCCGGAGGCAGTGCAATGAAACGCCCGATAATTGCCGTAACCATGGGTGATCCATCCGGAGTAGGGCCGGAGATTATTGCCAGAGCTGTTACAGACGCCGCTGTTTCAAGCTGCTGCCGACCTCTTGTTATAGGCGATCTGCGAGTCATGGAGCGTGCTGTTGCCCTGACAGGCGCAAAATGCAGGGTGATTGCCGCAGAGCCGGATGAGTTGCCGGATGAAACATCCAGTGATGCTCTTCATCTTTTAGAGCGCTCTTGCCTTGAGAGTCGGGATATGGAGTACGGGGAGCCGACAGTAGCCGCAGGGGATGCGGTTTTTCGCTACATAACCCAGGGAGCGGCGCTCTGCCTTTCAGGAAAAGCTGCTGCAATGGCAACAGCTCCGATTAACAAGGAGATACTAAACCGCGCCGGCCATCACTTTCCCGGACATACGGAACTGCTTGCAGAGTTGACCGGCGCATCAGAGTTCGTTATGATGCTGGCTGGCGAAAAACTGCGGGTCGGACTTGTGACAATTCACGAAGCTGTTGCAGAGATCCCGGCTCTGGTTACATATGAAAAGGTGCTCTCCACCATCCGGATCATTAACAGGGATGTTGGCCGCTATTTCCGCCCTGATCCCCGCATTGCAGTGCTTGCGCTTAATCCGCATGCAGGAGAAGGGGGGCTTTTCGGAGACGAGGAAGAGCGTGTCATAATGCCGGCGATTCTGGCCGCCCGGGCAGAAGGGATCGATGCCTCAGGCCCTCACTCTGCTGACACTCTTTTCTATTTTGCCGCCAAAGGTGAATATGATGCCGTAGTATGCATGTATCATGATCAGGGGTTGATTCCTCTCAAACTCCTTCACTTTGACGATGGAGTGAATATTACCCTTGGCCTTCCGATCATAAGAACTTCAGTTGATCACGGTACAGCCTATAACCTCGCTGGTAAAGGGGTTGCAAAGCATGAGAGCATGAAGGCAGCAATCATCCTTGCAGCAAATATGGCGATTTCCAGGAGCATCGGGTGAAAAATGCGCAACTCGCTTGACTTAAAAGATGAGACTGATTGCGGTCGGCACATTGATGCAATAAGTACTCTCATGGAGATTGCCAGAACACTTGCGTCCCCTCTGGAAATTCAGGAAATCCTTGAAAATATAATGTCCCAGATAAGCTGGCTTTTAAGCCCCAAGGCGTGGTCTCTTCTCCTTCTTGATGAAGAGAGTGGTGAGCTTGAGTTTGCTGTTGTGGTTTCAGAAGTGGCTGACAAGCTGAAAGGGGTAAAACTGCCTCGTGGGCATGGCGTTGCCGGCTGGGTTGCAGAAAACGGGGAGTCACTCATAATACCGGATGTTAACTGTGACCCCCGCTTTGCTGCCGAATTCGATAAGGCTTTTTCATTTTCTACCCGCTCGATCGCATGCATTCCGATCAGATGCCACGATCAGACATACGGCGTGATTGAGCTTATCAACAGCCTTGATGAAGGATCCTTCAGCGAAGCTGACGAACAGATCCTCACAACCATTGCCGATATTGCCGGGATTGCGATCTCGAATGCAAGAGCAGTCGCCAGGATAAACCGGCTGGTAATTACCGATGACCTGACCGGTCTTTACAACTCCCGCTATTTCTTTGAACAGGTTGAGTACGAAGTGGAAAGGGCAAAGCGTTATCACACACCACTCTCACTGGTTTTTTTCGATCTGGATCACTTCAAGGCTGTAAACGATACCTATGGACACCTTACAGGGAGCAGGCTTCTTAAAGAGGTTGGTGAGCTGCTTCAGCTGCTGATTCGAAAGACAGACAGGGCAGCCAGATATGGTGGGGACGAATTCGTAATCATCCTCCCTCAAACCGAAAAAGCCGGGGCGCGTACTCTGGCGATCAAGATCATGGAGGCACTTCACAAACAGTGCTTTTTCAGCAACTGTGGCAAGAGGCTTGAAGTCACCGGGAGCTTCGGCGTTTCGGGATTTCCGGATGATGCAGAGACATCGACCGAACTGATAAGCGCCGCAGATACAGCCATGTACCTGGTTAAAGAGCAGGGGCGTAATGGCGTCAGCGTGGCTGATGGCTGCAAGAGTTTCGATGTAAACTCTTTTGATGGAATAAGAAGATGAGAAGAGTTTTCATTGCCGGTATAATCATCCTTTTCGGCTATGCAGCATACCTTGCCATAACGCTCGCACTTCTCCCGCCCGTAGCTGATCTTAAAAACCGCAAAAATACCATGACAATCCAGGTTAAAGACTGGCATGGTGCCTACCACCCGTTTCAACTGGGCACCAGGAACAGAAACTGGACAGCTGCCGGAAACATCCCTGCGGAGATGAAGTGGGCAGTAATTCTGGCTGAGGATGCAAACTTCTACAAACATGAAGGGGTCGATGTAAAGGCGATCAAGAACGCTATCAAGCATGATCTGGAGAAGAAGAGCCTTAAAAGAGGGGCATCTACGATCACCCAGCAGCTGGCAAAAAACATCTATCTTTCAAGAGAGAAAACCATAACCAGGAAAATCAAGGAGCTTTATCTGGCTCTCAGGATCGAGCAGGAGCTGACCAAGGGGAGAATCATCGAACTATATCTGAATGTTGTGGAGTTTGGGCCTATGGTGTATGGAGTCGGTCATGCCTCAAGGTACTACTTTGGCAAACCGGCTTCAGACCTTTCCCCTCGTGAAAGTGCATTCCTTGCTGCTATGCTTCCCGGCCCCAGAGTCGCCTACAACCCTTATCGCAACATGGACAAGGTTTTGCGGCGCTCGGATATGATTCTTAATCTCCTCAAGTCCAGTAAAGTGTTGAGTGAAGAAGAGTATGTCATAGCACTGTCCACTGTGCCGAACATCAACGGGCTACAGAAAAAGGTTGAAGAGAGTATAAAAAAAGAAGAGATTTTTGCCAATCAAAGTGGTGCTGCCATGAGTAATCCGCATCAGGAAAAACATCTCAATGACCGGTCATCCGGAGCCTCGACCAGAACTGATGAAAGGAAGGAAATGCCGCAAGAAAAGAGCGGAAATCTTCCTGTACAGATCAAACCTTAAGAAAGTAGGAGATCAAATTGGCGCATAATGATTATTATGAAGTGCTTGGGCTTAAAAAAGGGGCTTCTCCCGAAGAGTTGAAGAAGGCGTACCGGAAGCTGGCGGTCAAGTATCATCCGGACAAGAACCAGGGGGACAAGGGGGCTGAGGATCGTTTCAAGGAGATCAACGAAGCATATGCCGTGCTCTCGGATCCTGAGAAAAAGGCCAAATATGATCAATTCGGTGCAGCCGGGTTCCATCAGCACTACTCCCAGGAGGATATCTTTCGCGGTTTTGATGTGGGAGATATGTTCAAGGATTACGGTTACGGCACCAATGACATCTTTTCCCGCATATTCGGTATGGGGGGGGGAGGGAGATTTAACCAGCAGGGTGGATTCCAGGGGAGAAGGCGCAAAGGCGAAGACTACGAACTTGAAATGGTTATCACCTTTCAGGAAGCATATACCGGAGGAGAAAAACGGGTTGCATTCACCAGAGAGGGGGTTCGGGAAGAGCTGGCAGTCAAGATCCCTGCAGGAGTCGACAGCGGAGCAAAGCTGCGTCTGGCAGGCAAGGGTGGGGCAGGGAGCAGCGGAGCCCCGGCCGGTGATATCTATCTCAAGTTAACTGTCAAACCTGATCCGCTCTTCAGCCGGGAGGGGAGCGACATCATTATAGAGCGCCAGCTGCGTTACTCCGAGGCTTGCCTTGGAAGCTCTCTGGAGGTGCCGACCCTGGATGGGGATAAAAGAATCAGGGTGCCTGCCGGAATTCAGACAGGAACGAAGATCAGGCTGAAAGGGCTGGGGTTTCCACAGTTAGGGAAGGGTGCCAGAGGGGATCTGTATGCATTAATCCTTGTCAAGGTGCCGGAGAATCTGACTCAACAGCAAAGAGACCTTCTGGAGAAACTGGCAGATGAAGGGCTTTAAGAACTATCGTCCGGTTGCGCCTCAGGGGAGATGATGCAAAAGTTCAGATTCAGCTGCCTGAAAGTGGTTCTTTTCACAGGGGTGATGCTTCTGGCCTCTACTGCTGTACAGGGCGAAGATCTGACTGAAAGAGCAGAGAACTTCCCCTCGGTTAACATCAAGCAGGCTCCTGACGGACTTGTTGTTATTGTCAATAACAGGCATAGGAAATCAGAGGAGGTTCAATTCGGGTGCGATCAGGAATCAAATGAAATAGTGATCGATCTGCCTGCTGACAGCGATATTCCGATTATGGACACTCTGCGAAAGAACCCTTACGTCAAAAAAAATGGTCTTTCATCTTCTGTGCTGCCGCAGGAGCAGATGATCCGGATCAGAATTGCACCTAAACTCAAGCTCTACTGCAACGGGATTAAACTGGTCAGCAAGTTTCAGAGATACATCACGTACCTTTACCCCGCAGGACTTGATCTGAAGCTTACCGGAGCTAATGCGAACGGGTTCGAATTTGACGAAAACAGGCCGCGAGGGGAGGTGCGCGGTTCGCTCAGCCTGAACTTCAACGAACCCCTGGGAAATATTGACCTCTCCAATGCAGTCATTGCAGTTGACAATACATTGACTCTCAGATTGAATCCCAGAGATTTCCTGAACCTGGGGATAATACCGCAAATCTTTCCCGCAAAAAATCTCGCTGTAAGCAGCTCTGTTTCCGCTACATCCGATGCGCATATCTTTAAATTCCAGTCGATTCGAAGCGCAGAGATTGGCAAGGTAAAGGCCAGGTTGATCAAGTCACCCGGCAGCAGCGAGTTGCGTATTGATCTTACCCTTACAATCGCTCTTTACGAGAGTGGCAGGAGATATTATGAAAAGGGGGATTCCCGCAAAGCTCTCCTGTATCTGGATGCTGCCAGGAGTGAACCATCCTCGGCTCTGGTCTCAAGGATGTCGATGGGGACGATTTTCTGGAATGAAGACAATTATGAGGAGGCTGTTAAAAGCTTCAGGGAGCTGATAGAGCTTGACAGAGCCTGGGAGTTTCCGGACGCAAGGTTTTTTGCGGTAAAGGCGTATTACCTCTCAAACAGGAAGTTGAGTTTTGATCTCTCCGCTATGCTGAAAGAGTATTTACGCAGATGCGACAGGATGTCATACCCAATGTGCAGTGATGCCAGGGAGTTATCCGAACAGGTAAATGAGCCGCTGCTGAAACTGAACATAGCCTCCAAAGCTGATCTGAAAAAACTGGTTGCAAGACTTTCTGACCCAAAGCTCAATTTTAATGAGGTTCAGAAAAATGTTTTTCATTACTGGGCGACCTGGTGTCCCCTGTGCCTGGAAGAGATGCCAAAGATAATGCAGTATGCTGTAGCTCATCCGAATATATCGATTTACATCATTGCAAAACATGACACCCAGAAAAACATACTGAACTACCTGATAAAGTCAGGGGCAATAAGAAGGAAAAACATCTTTTACTATATAGACACCAGGGACGATATCATGTTGCGGCAGATGGTTCCGGGCATACTGGCAAACAAGGATCCTGTAACCCCTCTGCCTATCTCGGTCTTCATGCAGCGAGACGTTCCATTCTACCTGACGGATAAACTGAACTGGACTGATACCGAGCTTTCCCAGATATGGAAATTAAAATACCGCGAATAGCATCTGAAACGATTCAGGCACGAACAAGGAGGAGTAAAATGAGAATAAGATCAGCAAGTACATTGACAGGTTTATCACTACTGTTCCTGCTTTTTAGTCTGAACAGTTGGGGTGCTACATATGATGTTATCAGCCCAAAGAGTAAAAAACCTGCTGTCGGCAAGCCTGAGGCAGTTGAGCCGGAAACTCCGGCTCCCAAAAGCTCCGGAACATTTCCGGTCGCTGCTTTGTCAGCAAATCCATGTCCTGATGAAACCCGATGGCTGCTCTCGACTGTTCCGTTGACAAATATTGACAAAAAGGATGACGGGTTTTCCAAAAACGCAGGGGGCGACTTTCTCCCTGATAACATGCAGGAAGAGTTGATGAATATTGCTTCAAAAGAGAATATTTCCCTCAATGAACTCTGCGGCAAATTGAGCAGATACAAAACCAGACTTGAAGATTATGCCGGTGATCCAAAGGAGTATACCAGGCAACGGATGCTTATCCTGGAGGAGATGCTCGATTGCAGAAAAAGCTGCGGAAAAATATTGAACAAATTTGCAGGATTGTATACTGAAAGCTCCAGAATCTATTTTGCAGGGATAGCAAGATTCAACACCGGTTCGAGACGGGTGGAATACAGCTTCAAGGGGGACAGGTCTCACGGCTATATTCGAATTAACAATGAAGATCAACTCAAAAAAGCGTTGTCACTCTGGCAAAAAGACCCAAGCCAGAGGATTCAGCTTGATGCCAGATCATCAATTCCTGGCGGAGTCGATGTTAATGACCGTATATCCAGAATCAGAGCCGAGGCAGTACAGAGCTGGCTGACTGCTCGCGGAGTCCCGGCGTCGCAGATAAGCATCAGGTGGCTGGGGAAATACGGCCCCCTGATCAACAAGATGGTGGCTCGTGCCTATAACATTGAAGATATTTTTGATGAATATACGAAACACCGGGCCAGACAATCGACTACAATGACGGGTTCGCACGGGGCAGAATCATTTTTTGACGGGTTGAATCAGAGCGTCTGCATATTTGTTCTGCCATAGGGGGCTACGGACAAGCTCTAAATCCAGGCAGTTACTGCGCAGTCCACCCTCCGTCTATTGGCAGTGCTGTTCCGGTAATCTGTGCGGCAGCGTCGGAGCAGAGAAATACAGCGAGTGCTCCGAGCTGCCCGGTTGTAACAAACTGCCTTGATGGCTGTTTTTCTGCCAGAAGCGCCTGGCCTCCTGCTTCGATATCAACTCCCAATGCCTCTGCACGTGCAACTATCTGTGGTTCGATCAGTTCGGTGCGAGTCCACCCCGGACAGATGGCGTTGCAGGTTATCCCCAGCCCGGCGCTCTCCAGGGCAATTACCTTTGTCAGCCCTACCAGCCCATGCTTGGCCGCAACATAGCCAACCTTCCCGGCAGAGCCGACCAGGCCGTGAACCGAGGCGATATTGATGATTCGACCCCACCCTTTGGCCTTCATCAATGGGAGGGTGTGATGAATGGTATGAAAGGAGGAGGAGAGGTTGACAGCAATAATTGCATCCCATTTCTCCGGCGCAAACCCCTCCACCGGTGCTGTATGCTGGATGCCTGCATTGTTGACAAGGATATCGATCCCACCCAGTTTGTCGTTTGTGCACTTCACAAGTTCTGCAATATCTTCAGCTCTTCGCATGTCCGCCCCGGAGTAAAATACTGCAACGCCATTATCTGCTGCAAGCTCGACACAGAGCCGCTCAATTTCGTCAGGGTCACCAAAACCGTTCAGCATGATGTTGCACCCCGCTCCTGCCAGAGCCCTGGCGATGCCAAGACCGATGCCGCTGGTTGAGCCGGTTATGAGAGCAGATTTCCCTTTCAGCATGGCATACTCCTGGATGTTTTAAAGCAGTTGTGGAGCAACCAGCAGCGGCGGCTCGGTGCACCCTTTGATCTCTTCTACGGTATGGCCTGGAGCTACTTCAACAAGCAGCAGCCCGTCCGGTGTAACATCAAGTACAGCTCGGTCGGTGATTATCCGGTTTACCACCCCTTTGCCGGTCAGGGGAAGGGTACAGCTGTTCAGAATCTTCGACTCCCCCTGCTTGTTGACATGATCCATGATGACCACAATCTTTTTGGCGCCATGCACAAGATCCATGGCACCCCCCATCCCCTTCACCATCTTGCCCGGTATTACCCAGTTGGCAAGATCACCACTGGCCGAGACCTCCATCCCCCCGAGAATTGCCAGATCAATATGGCCACCGCGAATCATGGCGAATGATTCGGCACTGCTGAAAATGGCTGCTCCCGGTATCATAGTGATCGTCTCCTTGCCCGCATTGATCAGGTCAGGATCCAGATCCTCTTCTGCCGGATAGGGGCCAATCCCCAAAAGACCATTTTCAGACTGAAGTACAACATGCTTCCCTTCAGGAATATAGTTGGCCACCAGGGTCGGCATGCCGATCCCAAGGTTCACGTAAAAACCGTCCTCTATCTCCTGCGCAGCCCGCTGCGCTATCTCTTCTCGCACCCATGCCATATCTATGCTCCTTTCCGTACGGTGCGGCGCTCGATCCGCTTTTCGTGATTTTCACAGCAGATGATCCGCTGCACATAAATGCTCGGGGTATGAATATGTTCAGGGTTCAGATCCCCGGTTGCAGCGAGAATCTCAACTTCGGCAATAGTAACCTTGCCTGCTGTAGCCATCATCGGATTAAAATTCATGGCAGTCCGCCGATACTGAAGGTTCCCCAGGCCATCACCGCGCCAGGCTTTAACCAGTGAAAAATCAGCCTTCAGCCCTCTTTCCAGCAGATACTCCTTCCCGTCAAAAACACGGGTTTCACGGCCATCGGCAAGCGGTGTTCCGACACCGGCAGGGGTGTAGAAGGCTGGAATACCGGCACCGCCGGCTCTGATCCGCTCTGCAAGAGTACCCTGCGGCACCAGTTCAACCTCAAGCTCGCCGGAGAGATACTGCCTTTCAAACTCCTTGTTCTCACCCACATAGGAGGCGACCATCTTTTTGATCTGACGGTTTTCCAGCAAAAGTCCAAGACCCCAGTCATCCACACCGCAGTTGTTTGAGATTACAGTCAGGTTTTTCACCCCGGTCTCCCTGAGACCCAGGATCAGATTTTCCGGTATCCCGACAAGCCCAAAACCCCCGACCATAAGGGTGGCTCCATCGGGAATACCTGCCAATGCTTCAGTTACTGATTTGCAAATCATAGGTTTCTCCAGGTTAAGTAGTCAGGAGTCAGGAGTCAGGGGTCAGTAGAAAAGCTTTTATGCTGACTACTGACCCCTGATCCCTGAATACTGCTTTTCATAATTGTTTTTTTAAAATCCGCCCAAGCTCACCAATAAAGCCTCGACGAAAGGCCAGCACGCAGATTACAAATATACAGCCGATGATTACTGTGATCCATGAGCCGATCGAACTCAGTTCAGAATGGAGTGTCACTACTGTGAAAGCGCCGGCCAGGGGGCCCAATACCGTGCCAACCCCACCAAGAAGGGTCATCAGAACCACCTCTCCGGAGGTATGCCAGCTTACATCAGTTAATGAAGCAAGCTGAAAGACCAGTGACTTCATTGAACCTGCCATTCCCGAAAGGGAGGCCGAGATTACAAAAGCGATCAATTTGAATCGCTCCACCTTGTATCCTAGTGATACAGCTCGTGGCTCATTCTCCCGAATCGCCTTCAGTACCTGCCCGAAGGGGGAATTGATCGTTCTGTAGATTACCCAGAATCCGAAGCAGAACAGGGCAAAGACAAAGTAGTAGAGATTCAGCGCAAGGGAGCTCCCTCCAACTGAGTAGGCATGGTTCAAATCGATCAGACCGAAAAGATTGCCCCTGGGGATGCCTTGCAGTCCGTCCTCACCGCCGGTAAACGGTGCCTTGAGTGCAACAAAGTAGACGATCTGAGCAAGCGCAAGGGTGACCATCGCAAAGTAGATCCCCTGCCTGCGGATTGCCAGGCTGCCGATTATATACCCCAGAAGCCCGGCAAAGAGCGTCCCTCCGAGAACTCCGAGTTCAGGGGTAAAGCCGCTGACCTTTACAAGATGACCGGTAATATAGGATGCCCCCCCGAAAAAGGCGGCATGCCCGAAAGAGAGAAGCCCGGTGTAACCAAGAAGCAGATTGAAGGCGCAGGCAAACAGACCGAAGCAGAGCAGTTTCATCATGAACACCGGGTAAACGACAAACGGTGCTGCCAAGCCTGTCACAATCAAAATGCCCCAAATTTTGGCATTCATACGTATCCTCTTGAAAAATCAGGTTGAGGTTAAGGCTAAGGTTGAGGATGAGGATTTTACTTAACCTTAACCTGTGAGCGAAGCGAACGAAAACCTTAACCTGTTCATGATTCCCTGCCGAACAGACCGGCCGGCTTGACCAGCAGAACAATAACCATGATAAGAAAGATTACGGTGCTGGAAGCCGGGGCGTAAACTACCTTGGTGAACCCCTCTACCATCCCGAGGAGCAGACCGGTAACAATTGAGCCCATTATGGAGCCCATCCCGCCGATTACTACCACGGCAAACACCACAATAATCATCTCTGCTCCCATAACCGGACTGACCGAATATATCGGGGCAGCAAGCACCCCGGCAAAGGCGGCCAGTGCAACTCCATAGCCGTATGTCAAGGTTATCATGAGAGGCACATTGACTCCGAATGCCTTTACCAGTTCCGGGTTTTCAGTGCCGGCGCGAAGGTAGGATCCGAGTTTGGTTCGCTCAATCACATACCAGGTGGCCAGACAGACCAGAAGAGATATGACAATAACCCAGAGACGGTATTTCGGGAACATCATGAAGCCGAGATTAACTGCACCATTAAGTATTTCCGGCTTGGCCTCGTAAGGATCGCCGGATACATTAAAGAAATTGGTAAAGATCCCCTGAATAATAAGAGCAAGGCCAAAGGTGAGCAGCAGGCCGTACAGGTGATCAAACTTGTACAGCCTGCTGAGCATGGTTTTTTCAATTAAGATACCGAGTAGCCCAACCACCAGGGGGGCGACAATCAACGCCGCCCAGTAGTTCAGGTGAAAATCCGGCATTCCGAGCAGGGGGCCGATGGATGTAAACCCCAGCAGGGCAACATATGCACCCAGCATGTAGAGTGCGCCATGCGCAAAGTTGACAATGTTCAAAAGGCCGAAAATCACTGCCAGGCCAAGACTCAAAATGGCATAGAAAACACCGTTGTTAAGGCCAAGCATTACCTGTGACATGACCGTCTGAAATGAGATTTCCATGACCAGCTCCCCTTTGTGGAATCAACGCTTCTAATACTTCCCCTCCCGTCAAGGGAGGGGAAGCAAAGGTTTCTACTTGGTTACCAGCGGACATGCGCTTTCAGAGAGCGGCATGAATGCATCTGCTGCCGGAACTGTTTTTACAATCTTCAGAAGATCCCATTCGCCTTTGGATTCAGCAGGTTTTTTTACTTCCATCAGATACATATCATGCACCATCCGTCCATCGGCCCTGATCTTGCCGTTAACAGCGAAGAAGTCCTTGATATCCATTGATTTGAGCTTTGCCATGACTGCATCTGAATCATCGGTTCCGGCTGCCTTTATGGCTTTGAGATAATTCATGGTTGCAGAGTATGCTCCTGCCTGATCCATGGTCGGCATGGCTTTATGGATGGCGTAATAGCGCTTGGCAAAGGCGCGAGTATCCTTGTCCCGATCCCAATAGAAGCCGGAAGTGAACTGCATCCCCTGTGCTACGTTCAGGCCGAGACTTTTTATGTCGGTATCAAAAATCAGGAGTCCGACGAGTGTCTGACCTTTCTTGTCGATGCCAAATTCCCTGGCTTGTTTGATTGCGTTGGTGGTGTCGCCCCCGGCATTGGCCAGACCAATAATTTGTGCTCCGGATGATTGAGCCTGGAGCAGATAGGACGAAAAGTCAGCTGTAGAAAGAGGGTGACGGACTGAACCGAGTACCTTGCCGCCAAGCGCCTTTACAAATTTGGTTGTATTCTCTTCAAGAGAGTGGCCAAAAGCGTAATCTGCAGTAATGAAGTACCAGCTCTTGCCGCCGTTCTGCACAACCGCCTGACCGGTAACCTTGCCAAGTGCGTAGGTGTCATAAACATAGTGGATGCTGTATGGTGTACAGGCCTTGTTGGTCAGCTCTGTGCTGGCCGCACCGGTGTTCATGGTAATCCGTT
Organism: Geobacteraceae bacterium; assembly: GCA_031401815.1. Taxonomy (GTDB): domain Bacteria; phylum Desulfobacterota; class Desulfuromonadia; order Geobacterales; family DSM-12255; genus JANNRW01. The sequence goes on from JANNRW010000349.1 coordinate 31,845, forward strand.
TCTTTTCTCCGGCGAGTTTCTGCACTGCAAGGGCGCAGCCTGAATTCAGCAATCCGGTAATCATGTCAACTTGTTCATTGTCAAGCCATTCGCGCGCCTTGGCTGAAGCAATGTCGGCCTTGTTCTGGTGGTCAGCACCAATGACCTTGATCGGCTTGCCGAGCACTTTCCCGCCGAAATCCTTAACCGCCATCTCAACTCCGACCTGTGTCCCTTTCCCTCCGAGTGTCGAATAGACCCCGGACATATCGGTAAGTACCCCGATTTTAACCACGTCGTCCGAAATCCCCTTGGCTGCTGCCGCAGCCATACCACTTGTCATTGCCACAACTGCAACAGACAGCGCTACTTTGGAAAACAGCTTTTTCATAAAGACACCCCTTTTCTTGTTTGTATACCTGATTACACACCCAGGTATTGGTTAAGTTTCTCCATGCTGGAAGGAAGTTCATCCCTTGTTATCATCTCGGCAATGGATCCGTGATCAATCACATAATGTCTGTCAGCCAGTTCAGCCGCAAAATGAAAATTCTGCTCTACTAAAATGATAGTGTACCCTTTTTCTTTCAGATGACCGATGAGCTGTCTCAGGGTCTGAACAATCACCGGAGCCAGCCCTTCGGTGATTTCATCCAGCAGCAGAAGCTTGGCTCCTGTACGAAGAATCCTGGCCATGGCCAACATCTGCTGCTCTCCCCCTGAAAGTCTGGTTCCCATACTGCTTCTTCGTTCATGCAGATTGGGGAACATGGCATAAATTTCAGCTACTGCCAGCCCTCCGGCCTGTACCACCGGTGGAAGAAGCAGATTTTCCTCAACCGTCAGGCTGGAAAAAATCCCCCGCTCTTCAGGGCAGTAGCCGATCCCCAGATGAGCGATCTTGTGAGTCGGCATATTAATGGTTTCAACTCCGTTTATAGTGATTGAACCACTCCGCCGTCCGACCAGGCCGATGATGGATTTGAGGATTGTTGTGCGTCCGGCACCGTTCCTCCCCAGAAGAGTTACCACTTCTCCTTCGCCAACCATCAGATCAATACCGTGGAGAACATGTGATTCTCCGTAAAAAGCGTGTAAACCGGCGATGCGCAGCATCTCCTTCTGTGCAGAATCAGGCATGTGCACTCCCCATGTACGCTTCCAGAACCAGCGGATTTTGAGAAACCTCCGAGTATGGCCCTTCAGCCAGAATTGCGCCTCTTTGTAAAACAGTAATCCGGTCAGCCAGAGTAGCTACAACCTTCAGGTTATGTTCGACCATCAAAATTGTGCGATTGGCTGAAACCTTTTTTACCAATGCGGTTATTTTGACAACATCTTCTCCCCCCATCCCCTGGGTCGGTTCATCAAGCAGCATTAACTCTGGCTCCAGGGCCAGGGTGGTGGCGATTTCAAGCGCCCGCTTCCGTCCGTAGGCAAGCTCTCCGGTTGTTTCCGAAGCGAACTCTGCCAGGCCGACTGATTCAAGCAGCTCCATTGCACGAGGATCCAGCATCTTCAGGCTGTCGTCAGATTTCCAGAAGTGATATGAAGTTCCAAGTTTTCGTTGCAGGGCAAGGCGAACATTCTCCAGTGGGGTGAGATTCGGAAAAACCGCAGATATCTGGAAGGAGCGGATTACACCGCGCATTGCGATGTCCGCTGGTTTTTCACGGGTAATATCAACACCATTGAATAAAATAGTCCCTGCTGTCGGAATCAGGAATTTTGTAAGCAGATTGAATACCGTTGTCTTGCCGGCACCGTTGGGGCCTATCAGCGCATGGATATTTCCACGAGTTACATTGAGATTTACGTCACTTACTGCGGTAAATCCTTTGAACTCTTTGGAAAGATTTCTGGTTTCGAGTATATGGTCAGGCATGAATTGAAGCTCCTTGAGTCAGTGTGAAAAAAGTACCGGTACGGTCATCTGCCTGAGCATCTGTCGCGCGACCGTGCCGAGCGAGAGCGTCCCCTGGGGGGTATGGGCAAACGCGCCCATGACCAGAAGATCATACCCCTCCTCAAAGGTACGGTTCAATAGAGCGTCTCCGACTGATGTATGCAGAGCCGGAATGCTTTCAACCTCTGCGTTAATGCCATGCCTTCCCAGATGTTCCGCAATACTGCTACAGATACTTTCATCATCGTCGTAGCAGTCAGAGCTGTTTATTGCCAAAAGGGTCACCTTCTCGGCTCTCTTCAAGAGCGGCATTGCATCGTTTACAGCCCGTGTTGATTCCCGCCCCGCTTTCCAGGCGACCAGAATCTTTTTTCCGATATTTTCGTAACTACCTGATGACGGAATTACAAGCACTGGCCTCCCGGCACTTGAAATCAGTCGCTCCGGAAGATCTGCAACGGATTTCCCTTCGTCGGAGTCCGGATCGAACTGCCCTGCAACTACCAGATCCGTATAATGAGCATGATGGCAGATAATCTCGGTACTCCCCACCCCCACCACAGACCAGTCAGCGCAAAGCCATCTTGCATCTACACCCGCAGCTCGGGTCTTCAGATCAAACAGCTTCCTTGCGTCTGTTGACATCTCTTCAATCCCGGTACTCCTCGGCTGATAATATTGATGAGTGATAACATAGAGGCCGGTAACTCTGGCCGCATGCTTTTTTGCCAACAGGATGGCTGAGTTGAGCCGCTCCGGCATGGAAGGGGAGTTGTCTATATGTACCAGAATATCTGCTAATGACATGATCATCTCCTCCCAGCAGGTTGAATTTATAACAGTATTACCAGAAAAAAGCGCCGTTAGTGCCCGTATTTTAGAGCATCCATAGCTATAGCAATATCAGCGCCAAAACTTTTGGAGATGTTGTAAGGCGCCGTTGTGACAACGTTTTATTTTTATACGCGGGGTCGGCATCTCTCCCTACAGATGATATACATGACAAGTTTTCCAGAATTCAGGAAAACTTTTTAACTGATATCTCTATCGAAGTTGTTTCAGGGGTACAGAGAGAGGCGGGCTCACTAAAGCAGCGCCTTGACAGACAAGAGACAGCTTTTCCGAATTTGTGGAAGGGTTTCCAGGAATCCGGAATGACCGGTTCAGCTATTTAGAAATCTTGCTAAAGGAACAGCATGGGATTGACCATCAAGTTTTTATTGGTATGCTTTCATCTATGAAAAACAGTAACGGAATTCTCATATTTAACAATGCCGGTCTGGATATTGGTCTGATAAGCGCCCTGCTTGAGGCGGAAGAGTGTACGGTCTTTGTAACCTCGCTCCCTCTTGAGGCGCTGCATATCCTTAAAACCAGCAACATCGATGTTGTTCTGGCATCATCTCATCTTGAGGGGATGGAGGGTCAGGAGTTCAAGGAGCTGGCAGACAGGATCAAGCCTGGAGTCAGTATCTTTCTTCTTCCGGAATCTCTTCCAATGAAAATCGGCGAGACCAACGGGTCGTCAACTCAGTGCGTACTCAACCTGAAAGAGTTTGTAAATTTTCTTCAAAATCATTTGAGAGCGGAAAAACGTCTCTTTGACGCAGCCACCGGATTCAAGGAGTTCTTTTTTTCATTTACCGACAAACTATTGCAGATCTTTGAGGTTAATGACAAATATTTTTTCAACAATAATCACCTTGTAGCAGATCTTGCACATAGTATGGCAATTAAGATGGGGCTGGATGAAAATCTGATAGATGCTATTCATCTGGCAGCTCTGTTGCGCGATATCGGGAAAATAGGGATCCAGCAGGAGATTCTTAATGGCAAGGATCGACTGGGAACCGATGCCTTCAATCAGATAAAAAGTCATCCACTAAACACTATTCAACTTCTCAGGCAGATCAAATTCCCCTGGAACATTGAGTCCATTGTCCGGCACCATCATGAACATTATGACGGCAAAGGTTACCCGGATGGCCTTAAAGGGAGATATATCCCTCTTGGGAGCAGAATTATTTCCATAGCGGATTCATATGTGGCAATGACCACGGAAAGAGCTTACAGAAAAGCATTAACAGCAGCAGAAGCAAGGCAGGAGATCATGAAGTCGGCTGGCTCGCAGTTTGACCCTGAAGTCGTCGAAGCATTTTTTTCAGTACTTCAGCAGCAGAAGTTCTATGGTCTGGTTAAAAAACAGATCCTTTTGCTGCATCAGGATAGATCTGTATCCGCTTTCATAAGGCTCAATATCGAGGATGCAGAGTTTGACGTTTTCGTGGCGAATAATATCGAAGAAGCCCTTGACCATATGGAACGGATCACTCCAGCGCTGCTGGTCGCTTCTCAGGAGGCTCTGAAAACAGACAGCTTCAACTTCTACAATGAGTTTCGGCAGAAGAGCCCTGTCCCCTGTATCATTATCGCGTCTCAGGAAGTGATTGCCGGGCAGCCTCCGGAAGGGCTCAAGGAGTATGTTTCCGAACCTGTTGATATTGATGATCTGATTGCCAGGATAAGACAGGCGGAAACAAAAGATACTCCAAAAAACGAAGTGATGATCTCTGAAGAGGTTTCGCGTGGAATATCAGGTGCTCTGGAGGAAATGGGAATAACCGATATAATACAGCTGCTTAACATGGGGATGAAGACAGCCAAAATAATGCTTACAAACGGTAAAGCGAGAGCGGAACTTTACATGAAAAGTGGAGTGATAGTCTATGCCAGGCTTGGCGACCTTACAGGCAATGATGCTTTTTTCGAGCTGATAGGATGGACCAAGGGGGAGTTTCGGATTTTGCATGGTCAGATCACTGACAGAGTCAATATTACAATGGAAACCATGACCCTTCTTCTGGAGGCCAGCAGAGCAATGGATGAAAAAAAGCACGCGGCTGAAAAAGGCAAAAGAAGATGAATTCAAGCAGCTCTTTCAAGGGATATGATACTGCTCAATCTTTGCATAAAGTGATGACTTGCTGATTCCAAGCCTTGCAGCGGCAGTCATCCTGTTCCCCTTCTCCTCTTTCAGTGCAAGCCGGATAAGCTCCTCTTCGAATTGTCCAAGCTGAAATTTCAAGGTCGTTTGCCGGTCAATCGCAGCAGCTCCCTGCGCTGCGCTGGCAACCCCTCTTGGTAGGTCATGGCGGGTAATAGTGTTGCCGCTTTTAAGATAAATCGCCTGCTCCAGAACATTATGAAGTTCGCGAACATTGCCTGGCCATGTATAGAGCATAAACAGATCTGCCACATCCGGATCGACCCCTTCCACCGGGATGCCAGTCTCTTTTTCGAGTTGCCTCAGAATCTTTTCCGTCAGAACGGCTATATCTGATTTTCGCTCCCTTAGTGGAGGGATCTGAAGCCTTAAGACATTAAGCCGGTAAAAAAGATCATTTCTGAAGAGTCCATTATCCACCAGTGTTTCCAGATTCTTGTTAGATGCGGCAATTATTCTTACATCCACCGGCAGAGGCTGCTCCCCGCCAACCGGCTCAATCTCGCGCTCCTGCAAGACCCTTAAGAGTTTCACCTGCATGGCAAACGGAAGTTCGCTGATTTCGTCAAGGAATATAGTCCCTTTGTCGGCAAGCAGAAACTTCCCCTTTTTCCCCTTTTTCTGAGCGCCGGTAAAAGCTCCTTCCTGATAGCCAAACAGCTCAGATTCGAAAAGGGTCTCAGGTATTGCCGCGCAGTTCACCTTGACAAAGGGGCCGAGCGCACGGTTACTGGCGATATGAACAGCGTGGGCAAACATCTCCTTGCCGGTGCCGCTCTCCCCTTCAAGCAGCACGGTGGTATCCGATTTTGCAACCTTGCGGCCAAGATCCTTTACCTTTTCAATCTCCGGACTGGCTCCGACTATATTGTCAAAAGAGTATCTGGCTCCAAGCCTTTTATTCAGCTCGCACTTGTAAAACTCAAGCTCGTTTTTAAGCTTCCTGAAACGCTCGATCATTGCAAAGAGATCGTCTAGATCCTGAAACATTACTTTACCTACAACTGCCACCACCTTGCCGTTTTCAAAGATCGGAATCCTGTTGGCTATCATCTCATGGCCGTTTATCTTCTGGATCTGCGCAATTTCGGCCTTGCCGGTCTTTGCTACTATATGCATCCGCGTATTTTCGACTACTTCCTTAGCGTGCTTCCCAATCATCTCCTCCACTGTTTTACCGAGAAAATCGGCGTACGACTTGTTTACTTTGAGAATAATACCGTCGGCATCAGTGATGATAAGCCCTTCGTAAGCGTTATCAATCGCCACTTCAAGCATCTTGAGCGCCTTGCCGGTATTACTGGCGCTGGCCGCCATGTTTTTAAGGAGCAGGTGCACCCAGCCAGATTTTCTGATCTTCATCTTTCAACTCCAATGAGTTGCACTAAAGGGATCTGACCGCAATAATTCCCAGCCAGGTAAAGGCAAGGCAGATTAAGACACTTACCAGGACATTGGCAGTAGCGATGATAAATCTGCCATCTTCCATGAGGCGAAAAGTTTCGTAACTGAAGGTTGAAAAAGTAGTCAGACCCCCAAGAAAGCCGATGGTAATACCGGCGCGCAGATTTGGGGACAAATGCGTACTTCTGATGGCAAATTCCATGACAAAACCGATCAGAAATGCGCCAACGATATTGACCAGCAGTGTGCCGTAAGGAAAAGAGCGGCCCAGTGTGTCATGTGCCCAGATTGAAAGCAGATAACGGGCAATGCAGCCGGCTGCACCGAAAAGAGCTATGCATGCTATTGTAAGCATGATGTCCTCGCAATGAGCCTTTTCCCCCTCCCTTGACGGGAGGGGGTCAGGGGGTGGGTGAAGTTGCAACATACTGATATCATGGCACCGTGCCCCCC
>JANNRW010000350.1:0-4947 GCA_031401815.1 Geobacteraceae bacterium
ATGGTCTCAAGATCACCGCTTGCAGTCAGGCGGGCATAAATGCTCTGGAAGAGCCTTTCTTTCAGCATTTCTGTAAAAATAGCGCTGTTCTTCTCCACCAGAAACCGGTTTATTGTCCCGGATCCAAACAGCCAGCTGTGATGTTCTCCAAACTCTGCCACCAGCTCATCGATGCCGACGCCGCGACTGGCTTCGGTCATCAAAACCTTTGGCAGCCACTCACCGGCTTTGCGGCTCCCCATTTCCAGCATCATGGAGAGCTCCCGGGAAGTCCTGTCAGCACCTTCCCTGTCAGCCTTGTTCACCACAAAAACATCGGCAATTTCGAGAATCCCTGCCTTGATAGCCTGAATATCATCACCAAGACCCGGCACCATTACCACGACTGTGGTATGCGCCATCCGGACGATATCAATTTCATCCTGACCAACACCGACTGTTTCGATGATGACAATGTCCATCCCCATCGCATCCATGATATTGACGACCTCACCGGTCGAGCGGGAGATACCGCCAAGAGCCCCACGGGTTGCAAGGCTGCGGATAAAGACCCCTTCATCATCGGCATGGCGGTTCATCCTGATCCGGTCGCCGAGGATTGCTCCGCCGGTGAACGGACTGGTCGGGTCGACAGCAACGATGCCGACTCTTTTGCCCGATGTCCTGAAGGCAGCGGTAATCTGGTCGGTCAGGGTAGACTTGCCTGCACCAGGGGGGCCGGTAATGCCGATGATGTAGGCGCTGCCGGTGTAGGGGTAAAGAGTCTTCAACTCCAAAAGAGCTGATGAAAAACCGTCATCCACATCCCGCATAAGCCTGGCAGCGGCACGGATGTCACCCTGCAGGATTCTTTCAGCAAGTGCCATTGCTCAGTGTCCTACGTTTGCCTTGACCCAGGCGACAATATCCTCTGTCGACGTCCCCGGGGTAAAAACCTCTTTGAGACCGGCACTCTTCAGCCCCGGGATATCATCTTCGGGGATGACGCCGCCGCAGAACACTGCGATGTCTTCGGCCTTCTTCTCTTTCAGCAGATCGCAGACCCGCGGAAGGAGTGTATTGTGCGCCCCGGAAAGGATGGAGAGGCCGATGCAGTCCACATCTTCCTGAATCGCGGCAGAAACGATCTGCTCGGGTGTCTGGTGAAGACCGGTATAGATAACCTCAAGCCCGGCATCGCGAAACGCCCTTGCCACAACCTTTGCACCCCTGTCATGCCCGTCCAGGCCAGGCTTGCCAACCAGAATTCTCAGCTTTCTTTCAGCCATGTGATATCTCCTTATTACTTTTCAATGCCAATCCTGGAAGCGACTCCAGCTTTGTAGTAATGCTTTATTTCCAGCATCTCGGTCACCAGGTCGGCAGCCTCGACGACTCTCGGATCTGCCCCTCTGCCGGTGAGGACGAGTTCCACTTTTTCGGGCCGCAGCCTGATAAGTTCCAGCAGATCATCAACCTTTATAAGACCAAAACCGGCAGCACCGTTTGCTTCATCCAGGATGACCATGTCGTACTCGCCGGAAAGCAGCTTCTCTCTTGCAAGAGCCAGCGCAGCCACGGCCAAATCGATATCCTCTTGAGCAGGATTATCCTTGTCAACCCACCCTTCCCTTCCAGTCGGGATAATGGTGAGGTCAGGAGCGAGACGCTCGGCAGCAAGATGCTCGCCATACGGCCCGCCGCCTTTCATGAACTGGATCATTATGACTTTAAGTCCACGACCGACAGCACGGAAGGCAAGCCCGAGGGCCGCTGTCGTCTTCCCCTTGCAATTACCGGTATAAACCTGGACACAGCCGCGCTCAAGTTTCATCTACTCTCCGATTCAGCTCAAACCACCTATTCCAGAAGGTTTTGCATAATAGCAACCCGTTGAATTTGCTGTCAAGATGAAAGCTACTTTGAAGGGGCGTATCATAATAAGTAGGCAAGAAATGTCATAATGACTTTTACAATGGCTCACATTTGGTTTACATGAGCGCCATTCATCTTGACACCATGTTTATAAACACGATTTGCCGCCATGAATGGCCAATCGTATAGCCACGAGGCTAGTAGTTTATTAGCGGAGATAGGCATTACTTCACTTGGTGGGTTTAAATTAGTGAGAGTGGTTATTGTTTCAACAATAATTCTACATATCCAAACAAATCATTATAATCACATGGCTTATAAAATATTTTAGTGAACGTATTCTGGACAAGTTGTAACTCATATGGTGAATGTGCCGTCAACGCAATAACTGGAGTTGCATTGTCCTGCAATTTCATTATTTCTGTAGCGGAGGCTCCATCTAGATCTGGCATGGATAAATCGGTTACAATTAAATCAAACCTTTCAGCTGCTGCGACCTTTAATAAATCAACTCCATCATTGACGACTACAACATCATATCCTTTCAACATTGCAAATTTGGCAAATATTTCTCCTTGTGCAGGATCATCTTCAGCAATAAGGATTCGCTTTGGTAGCATGTGTATAACTCCGCTATAATTGATATTGTTTAAATGAATTGCTACTCTCATCCATATAATCCTCATGGATGCAGATTTCTAAAACGCTCTTGTTTTTTTACATTATACCACTCTGCTTACCATTTACTTTTATATTCAATTTTCTTATTCACATGAAAAGACCCTCAAATCCATTCTGAGGGGCTTCTTTTAATTATCTTACTGTATACCCTTTTCAAGGTCTGTTCGGCTCTATAGCAATAAAAAAGCCCCGACTATTGCCGAGGCTTTTCCTGTAATCGTCATCATTCAGCACTTAATGACTAGTAGCAGCAAATACAAATAGTTACGAGTCTTTTCATTAATTGAACATCTTGGGATTGTGATTAGTTGCCTACGCCTACATCTTGAGGATGCAGACTTGGGATAAGCTGTTGTTGTTGAGTGCATACGCTTATAAAGAGTCGGGCTATAAGGTCATGCATTATAATTGTTTTTTTATTACCACTCTTTTCAAACTCCGCCTTGATGGTCTTCTTCAACTTATTATCTCCACTAACCTCTACTAAGATGTCAATAGCCTCACCCTTTCTAACCAGCTCCATAGGATCTGAAGTAGTGAATATACCCTTGGCAGCAGCAAGCTTTACTCCTTCCGCAGCTGAGTCTATGTCAGCAACTCCAATAATTTCAATGTAGGAGTATTTGAAGAGTTCTTTTAAGAGAGGTGTGCCGGTTCTTCCACCACCGATGAGAGCTACACTTATTTTATCTGCCATTGCCAATCCTCCTAAATTAATAAATTTCACGCTCCGAGAGTAACAGAATATTAGAATATGTCAAATAAAGCTGCGATGCTACGAGTTGACTCAAAATAAATGTAACCGAAGCTGGTAGCAAAAGAGAAACGTTGCATCATATTACAGGTAACCGAAAGGAGGCCGTAATATGGTGCTGCAATCCCGTCGTGAATACCTGGAGGCAATCGGCAAGCGCTACCGAAAAGCTACCAGAAAAGAGAAGTCAATTATCCTTGGTGAGTTCTGTGCTACCTGCGGTTACAACCGCAAGTACGCCATTCGCCTGTTGCGAAAGAAATTGCTGCCCACTCCTAATCGCAAACCTGGCCCAGTGCCGATCTATGCCAAGGAACAACTGCTTTTACCGCTGAAGAGAATCTGGTTTGCTACTGACCAGATGTGCTCCAAGAAGCTCAAAGCAGCAATCCCTCTGTGGCTCCCTTTCTATGAAGGTGAGTACGAACCTTTGCAGCCTGATGTCAGACAAAAACTTCTTGCCATGAGCGCTGCCACAATTGATCGTCTGCTCAAGCCACTACGGGCACTTTACAAGAAAGGACGCTGTTCTACCAAGCCGGGAACGTTGCTCAAGAACCAGATTCCAATCAAGACCCATAACTGGGATGTGACCAAACCCGGATATTTCGAAGCTGATACGGTCGCCCATTGTGGCAATTCCATGGCCGGTGACTTCGTCTTCAGCCTTACCTTCACTGATATTTTCTCCGGATGGACTGAGAACCGCGCTGTTTGGGGTAAAGGCTCTCAAGGCGTCCTGAGGCAGATCAAGAATATCGAAGAGAGAATCGCTTTCCCCGTACTTGGATTTGACTGCGATAACGGTTCAGAGTTCCTGAATCATCACCTCGTCAAGTACTTCACCGACAGACCCAAGGCTCCGGTGCAGTTCACCCGATCACGGCCCTACCGAAAGAACGACAACGCCTTTGTAGAGCAAAAGAACTGGACCCATGTCAGGCAACTGCTCGGCTATGACCGCTTTGACAACCCTGAACTCGTCCCTGTTATCAACGACCTCTACCTGAACGAATGGAGCCTATTTAACAACTATTTCTGCCCAACCCTCAAACTCAAGGAGAAACAGCGGATTAACTCCAAATATACCAAAAAGTACGAACCGCCACAGACACCTTATCAAAGACTCCTGGACTCAGATGATGTGTCCAATGATGCAAAGAGAATTCTTGGTTCGGTTTACAATTCTCTCAATCCGTTTAAACTGAAAAGGAAGATTGATGACAAACTCAAAGCTGTCTTTCACATTGTCAGGTTACCTAATCACTGATGCTGTTTCTCTCCCTTCGGTTACCTTTTCCCGTGAGTCAACGCGAGTACCTCCCAAACATATATTTTAATTACATCAATAAAAAACCAGCTTATAATAAATCTCTGCATAACTGTCAGTTTAATTGAGAAAGTAAACCGTTGACAGTGATGCTTGCCTGACAAGGAGCATATTGATAGGAGCATATTGATGAGAGTTACAACGTTTAACGAGGTAATATCACTTGCCATAAAGCGCGAACAGGAAGCCAGCAAACTCTATCAGCTTGCAGCGGAAAAGGCTCCAGACCAGAGAAGCCGGCAACTTCTGTCAGAACTTGAACTTGAAGAGAATGAACATTGCAATCTGTTTGCAGGAATCAAGCACGATAAAACCAGCTTCCCGTCTT